>JACCVJ010000161.1 GCA_013698215.1 Tatlockia sp.
GGTTACTATATTTTGAGAGTTTTAAGAATTTGCAATCTTTGGTTTGCGACCATATACATAAAAGGTAGTAATATCATTCCAGATTCCTTGCTCAGTTTGTAGTGCTGCTAATTCTGTTTCAAATTCAGCTTTAGCTTGTACTAGCTGCTCCGATGAAAGTTGTGATAAAGGTGGTGGATACTGTCCAGGTGCGGGATGAGAACTTCCCGCCCACATTCCTTTAGCTTTGTCTAAACTAATATAACTTCCCTCTTGCTCAACTTTGATATCAATTGCCTCAAATTCTGCCTGCTGAAGCAAGTTGTGGCATTTTTCAACTGTACCAGTTGGCTTACTCATCAAAAATGAAACACCATACTTTTGAGCAATTTTCTGGGTAACAACTCCACCTACAAAAGCGGTATCAGCAAAAGCATGAATTCCTATAATTCCCCCAGGTTTTAGGTAGTTATACCAAAGACGTAGCGCCGCAATTAAATCAGACATCCAGATAAATGCAGATGAGCAGAAAACCCGGTCAAAACTATTAGTAGCAAAGTTAAGCGTTTCTGCATCTGCAAGCTGAAATTCAACATTTTTGAGATTTAATTTTTCAGCATTATGTCTTGCTTGTTCCAGCATTCCAGAAGAAATATCTATACCAATTACTCTACCTTCAGCGCCAACTAACTGAGCAGAGTAATTCGCAACATGACCTGTTCCTGTTGCAATGTCTAAAATATACTGACCTGAACTAACTTGTCCATACTCAACAAGGCGATGAGCAATCTGCAAATGCCAATTGCTATTGTCATAAGTTGAGCTTCTAGCAGTATATAAATCTGCTATTTCTTGCTTATACATTTCTAAGTCAAGTTGTATTTTCATTTTTAAACATAAAAATAACACAAAATCAGCAAGCAAATAGTTACATTTTATGCAAAAGATTAGTGTTGTCTACTTTGAAGCAGGGAGTTTTTAGAGCGGAACACTAGATAAATATAGTTTTTGCCTTCTGCCAAAAGGAAGTTGCGATCGCGTCAAGCTGAGAAAACATAGTCCGAACTGTAAATTACTGTTGCGAAAATCTCAAAAACCTTCAAAAATTGTCTAAAACACAATTAGAGCCTTAATCTAAAAAATTTAAGACAGTCCTGGAGAAAATATTTATGGATAAATTACGCAAGTATCGTTTAACCTGCACCCTAACCTTTGGTGATATCTACGGTCAAATTATTGTTTGGCTAATTACCATTACCCTTAGTTTGGCTTCAGCCATGGCGCTCATGGGAGCAAGAAGACCTTACTATGCCTTGGCTACCGTGGGACTAATTGTATTGCTATCTTTGCCATTTTTGCTGTTTGCGTTCGTCACGACGTTGTTTAACCACATCGAATTAATTGCCGTAGATGCTCAAACCCAGTACGAGCCAATGCCTGGTAATGTAGCAAATCAGCGCCCAGTAGAAGCAACAACTTAAGTAACAAAAGATAAATTTTAAAAAAATCCTTGCCTTGTGGTGAGGATTTTTTATTGAGTCAAAATATAAAGAACAACTATTTGTTTTACTTATGCTAGAACACGACGTAATTATTATTGGTGGTGGATTGGCTGGATGCCGTGCAGCCGTTGAAATTGCCCGTACAGACCCTAAGTTAAATATTGCGGTTGTTGCCAAAACTCACCCCATTCGCTCCCACTCGGTAGCCGCTCAAGGGGGAATTGCTGCAACTTTAAAAAACGTCGATGCTGCTGATAGTTGGGAAGCTCACGCTTTTGATACGGTGAAAGGCTCTGACTATTTAGCCGATCAAGATGCGGTAGAAATTCTTACCCGCGAAGCGCCAGAAGTTGTCATCGATTTAGAACATATGGGGGTGATGTTTTCCCGCCTGGATGATGGACGCATCGCTCAAAGGGCTTTCGGCGGACATTCCCACAACCGCACCTGCTACGCCGCCGACAAAACGGGTCACGCTATCTTGCATGAATTAGTTAGCAATCTGAGACGCTATAACGTACATATTTACGATGAATGGTATGTAATGCGGCTGATTGTGGAGGAAGAGGAAGCAAAAGGCGTTGTGATGTACCGGATTTTGGACGGTCATGTTGAAGTAGTCCGCGCCAAAGCTGTAATGTTTGCCACTGGCGGCTATGGACGGGCTTACAATACTACTTCAAATGACTACGCTTCGACGGGTGACGGGCTGGCTATGACAGCTTTTGCAGGTTTACCTTTAGAAGACATGGAATTTGTGCAATTTCATCCTACGGGGCTTTATCCGGTGGGTGTGCTAATTTCTGAAGCAGTGCGGGGAGAGGGTGCGTACTTAATTAATGCTTTAGGCGATCGCTTTATGAATACCTATGCTCCAAGTCGTATGGAACTTGCCCCCCGCGATATTACCTCGCGCGCGATCGCTCGTGAAATTGCCGCAAAGCGCGGTATTAACTCTGATGGTAGCGAAGGAGGTAAGTTTGTGTATCTCGATTTGCGCCACATGGGGGAAGAAAAAATTATGAGTCGGATTCCCTTTTGTTGGGAAGAAGCCCATAGATTAGTCGGAATTGATGCCGTACATCAACCTATTCCAGTACGCCCGACAATTCATTATTCTATGGGTGGGATTCCTGTAAATACTGATGGCAAAGTCCGCAGTAGTGGAGATGGATTTATCGATCGCTTTTTTGCGGCGGGAGAATCGGCTTGTGTATCAGTACACGGCGCTAATAGACTGGGGAGTAATTCGTTATTGGAATGTGTGGTTTATGGGCGGAGGACGGGATTTGCGATCGCCGAATTTGTCCAAAATCGCAAATTACCCGTTGTAGATGAGCAGCGTTATGTTCAAGGGGCGACGAAGCAAATGCAGCAACTAATCGCCCAAGAAGGAAAGTATCGGATTGCTCAAGTTCGCCAAGCTTTTCAAGATTGCATGACTGAGCATTGCGGAGTTTTTCGGACAGAGGAAGTAATGCGCTCTGGTTTGCAACAGTTGCAGCAAATTCAACAGCAATACCAAGATATATATTTAGATGACAAGGGAAACTGTTGGAACTCCGAACTTGTGGAAGCTCTGGAATTGCAAAGTTTATTAGTAGTGGGGGAGATAATTTTAACTTCGGCTTTGAGTCGCACCGAAAGCCGGGGCGCTCATTGTCGTGAAGATTACACCGAGCGAGACGATGAGAATTTTCTTAAGCATACGATGGCTTACTACTCCCCCGCAGGCATTGATATTCAATACCGCCCTGTAACGATTACAATGTTTGAGCCAAAAGAGCGCAAGTATTAGTAGACACGTTGCACCTATATTCGATTGTTAATGTAGAGACGTTCCAGTGGAACGTCTTGCTTGTATTCTGAGTTCCACTGGAACGTCTTGCTTGTATTCTGAGCAAGGACAAATGTATAATTTGTACTAATGAAGGGGAGTAGCTACTGGTAATATTTGCCAGTCCATCAGAATCAACATACTGGCAATAATCCCGCCTGGTTCTGATGACAAGTTAGGAATTAGTAACTAATTTCAGCAATTTGGCAGCGAGACTTTCACCTAGTTCACAGCAAATGTGGGCTTGGTGGAGTGCGACGATGTGCATCTTTATCAAGCTCAAAAAAGTAACTTTTGAGGAGCAAGGGTAGGGTGCTAACTGCTTTTAGTAAAGGTTTATCGTTAATTACCGTTTCTGAGTTAGGAGATAAAACCTTTTTTATCGCCGTAATTTTGGCGATGCGTCACTCCCGCAAAATCGTATTTACTGGAGTACTCGCCGCTTTAGCCGCCATGACGATAATTTCGGTACTGGTAGGACAAGTTGCTTCTTTGTTTCCTACAAAATACGTCCATTACAGCGAAATTATTTTATTTATTGGTTTTGGTATTAAGCTAATATACGCCGCAAGTCAAATGCCTCAAGATTCTTGCGATGTAGAAGTAGTCAAAGAAGCAACGGAAGTCGTAGAAAAAGCTGAGTTGAAATTGTCTAAAAAACAAGTAGCTACGGCAATTTATATAGAAGCCTTCGTGTTAACTTTTATCGCCGAATGAGGCGATCGCACTCAAATAGCTACTATCGCCCTTTCTGCTGCTAATAACCCCGTAGGCGTGACTATTGGCGCAATTATCGGTCATGGAATTTGTACGGCGTTAGCTGTTATGGGTGGGCGGATGCTGGCGGGGCAAATTTCTGAACGTACTCTTACTTTTGCTGGAGGCGGCTTATTTTTACTATTTGGTGTCCTAAGTTTGTTAGAAAAAATGTAGGACAGCTGTAAAAGTACGTTCTAAATAATTAGGGCGTGGTAGTCGGTGATGGTGCGATCGCTAATTGCAGAATTTGCGCTTTGTACTCAGGAGGGGCGAGATTAGCGGCGGTTTCAAACAGAGGTTTTGCTTGGTCATTTTTGCCTTGCTCTTTCAAAACGCTGGCTTTGGCAAGTACGGGGCGAAAATCTTTGCTATCTAAACCAGTTGCGCGATCGTAGAGAGAAATCGCATCATCGTAACGTTTTTGCACTGCTAAGACGCTACCTTTAGCCAAAAAAGGACGGATATCTTGAGAATTTGTGGCGATCGCGCGATCGTAGGTAGCGATCGCTTCGTCGTAACGTTTTTGGTTAGCGTAAACTTCCCCTAAAAGCAACTGTACAGTAATTGTATCTGTGCTTCCAGTTGCTTTAGTCAAAGTATCTTGCAAAAAGCTAATGGCTTCATCGGGGCGCTGTTGCTGCAATAAAGTTAGCACTAATCCTTGTAAAGCTAAGTTATCGCTGGGGTTTGTTTTTAAGATTGCACGATAAGCATTTTGTCCCCCAGCAATATCTCCCGTTCTTACTTTAGCTTGGGCAAGGAGCAGCGTATATTGGGTTTGAGTGGGGTTTAAGGCTGCCAATTTTTCAATAGATGGGATTGCTCCTTTAACATCCCCTAATTTAATTTTGGCATCGACCAATCCTTGTAAAGCTGTCTGGTTTTCGGGTTCGCGCTGCAAAACTAACTCAAAACCCCTTACTTGGTCTGTTAATTGCGTTTTTTGGGCGGTAAGAGTTTGCCCAGAGGGTAAAGGTGATGCTGTAGGGGGCTGGCTTTGCTCAATGGTACTTGTCAATAGTGGAAGCATAGAACCTCCCACTAAAGCAATAGCTGCCACCACTAATATGATATTTATTAACCAGCGATTGCTCTTTTTAGACACAAAACTGCCTTGCACTTTTTATAGTATTATCCTTGACCAAAATAGAATCATTTGCCCCTAATACGCAAAGGAGCAAAGCTTTTCTCCATAAAACTTTGCATTTGGTGTAAAGGAGATTTTGGAGTGCGATCGCCCTTGTAGCTGTGCTATGCTTCCCTCACTATGCTCGGCAACGCCGGAGCTTGAACTACGCCCCATACTAGCAATAGTTGCTTAAAATCAGTATAACTAAGGCAAAATTGTCTTTATGTTATAGTCGCACTGTAAAAGCTAAGGTAAATAAGGATTAGTTTATTTCTTTAACTTGTGCCGATTTCTGGAAAAGGTGTAATATCCCGATCTCAAGTCCTAAAAAGGATAGTCTCCGCCGCAAGGAGTTTTTATGAATTCCTCTCTCAATTCGTCCGAATCAAATTCTGCTTCAAACTCACAGCAAACAAATGATCGGGAAATAGAAGCCCAAAATCTGTCTGCTGATGCTGCTTCAATTGAGGACTCGCTTAATTGGCAACGCCTGCAACCAATTCCACCTCCTAGCGAACCAATGCAGTATCGAGCTATTGGCTTGGTACGTGGTCGTTATATTGCTAGCGAAGATCAGTTTACTCAAGGTACGCTGCTAACTGAGGATGAAACCCCAGTAAGTGCAGTTTTACTAGGGCGAATTATTAGTTTGCTCAAAAATCATATAGATTTAGCTCAAGAACATTTATGGGTAGTTTATCCCCGCACCGGGCAAAAAGAGGACAATCTACACCTGCAAATTGTGGGAGTATGGGAGCCAGAAAAATTAACCCAACAGCCGATACAAAGTTCAGAGCAGGTAATAGAGGTAGTTGATGACTATTTTTCAGTGCGCGGTGAAGTAATTTTTCAATCTACCGCCGAGGGGCATTTTGTTGTCAAAATTAGGCAAGCTTCCCGCACCCCAGTAGATAAACCTAAGTATTTTAAGCTCAAAATTCTTGGTGATTTGGAAACTAAAGCTGTAGGACAGTTTTGGGATTTGCAAGTAGAAAGGAAAGCCGAAACTTTAGTATTAGGTAAAGGAGAAGTAATTGCAACTTTGCCCCCAACGAAACCAAAGTTAAAAAAGCAGTCTTACAACGCTCTAAGTAGCGGCACTAAACGCACTTTTGCTCCGCCGCAACCTGTGAGAAAAACTAGCGTAGCACCGCCGATTAAACAGCCAGGGCGATCGCCTACGCCCAAGCCAATTAAGCGCCAAAATCCCCCCTTGTAGAGACGTAGCGCTGCTCCGTCTCTACAAAAAGTGCTACGTCTCTACAAAAATTCCTACGTCTCTACAAAAATCCCTAAAATTCTGTCCAACGATCTTGAGGTAGAAAGGCGCGATCGCTTGCAATGGGCGCTACGGGATCTGTGAGTGTAAATTCTCCTGCTTCAATCCATTGCTTCAATTCTTGAGCTACTTGTCGCGATAGATACATACTGGCAAGCGGGGCAGTACGCACGGCTTTACCGTCAATAGTAATTTGCCCAGATTTTAATTGAGCGTAACTTACTAGCCCAAAAGTCGGACGGACGCGCCGGGGAATAGAAAAGTCGACAATTGGCGCTACCAAATCTTTGTCTTGTACCGCACAATGAGCTATTACTTCCTCGTTGAGTACAGGTAAAGGTATTCCTACTCCCAGCATTAAAGAAGGCCCATAACTTTTAAAATAACAGCCGCGTACCCAACGATTGCTCATTTGTTTGGCATCGCCGATTAAGGCTAAGGTAGC
>JACCVJ010000175.1 GCA_013698215.1 Tatlockia sp.
TATTATCGGCTGGGTCTTATATATAATTGACCCGATGTTAAAGTGTTGGTTTTATGTTCAGGGTTTTTAAATTATTTAACCCTGTTGCAATTAATTTCTATCATTGCAGCATCTAGCAAATTAAGTAGATTCCCTAATAATTTCTTTATCTTTGTTGTCTGTGGGTGTCTGTTTTTTAATTCAAAGTAAGTAAAATTGCTGAAATCACAATATTTTTACTTAGGAAGTTTGGGTGATTCTTTGTCCCAATGGAATAGGAAAACCATTAAAGCAACAACTCCTACTTGCAAAGCAAGGTTGGATAGCGGCGCATCCGCCTCTTTTCCGGCGGCTATTTGCGCCAAAAATACCAATGCACCCACAAATCCCGAAGCACCAAAAGCTATATATATAAACCTTCGTAGCCCTCGGTAAGGTGCGGCGGCTTCAGCTTTTAGGCGATCATATTGCTCAGATGTAAAACGTTTGTTATTCGGTGGTTTGACCATGATGATTTAAAACTGATAAGATAATAAATTGTGTGCCGATGTGGCTCAGTGGTAGAGTAACTGATTCGTAATCAGTTGGCCGCGGGTTCAAATCCCGCCATCGGCTTTTCGCAGAACTTACTCTGTAAGGGCATTTGACTACTATCTGTAAAGTTAAAATTGTAAATGTATCTCTTTCTATAACTACTTTACACTTTTTTGACTACTGTTTGACTACTATAAAACTATGATGGTGTAGAGTTGCTGTGTTAGTAGTCAAACAATGGAATCTCTCAAACGGTCTAGAGGAAGTGTTGGTTTAGAAGCTAAAGAAGGTAGATTGCGCTTGAGACTACCTCGATCGCTTTTTAATGGCAGGCAAACTTACTTGAGCTTAATGATTGATGACACTAAGCTCAATCGTAAGCTTGCAGAACAGAAAGTACACCAAATAGAGTTGGACATTCTAAGTGGTAATTTTGATTTTACACTAGCTAAATACAAACCCAAAACTCATTTAGCAATAGTGGAAAACATTTTGCCTAAGCATGAAATAAGATTAACTGACTTATGGGCAAAATACCAAACTTTTAAACAACCAAATTGCGGCCATGGTACTTGGCTGACTTACAAATTGCAGGCAAGGTATTTAGAAAAATGCCCTCACAAACTGCTAGAGGAATCACAGCAGATTTTTGAGTGGATTACTTCAAATATTCCGGCTGAGAGTGCTAAACGTTTATTGGTTCAGTTATCTGCCTGCTGCAATTGGGCAATAAAATCTAGCCTCATTACTGCTAATCCTTTTAATGGTTTAGCTAATGAGATTAAAATTAAGAAAATTAGCACTGAGGATAATGATATTAATCCTTTTAGTAAAGATGAACGAAATGCGATCGTTGCAGCTTTCAAAGCTAATTCTTATTACAAGCATTATGCTAATTACGTGCAATTTCTATTTCTTACCGGAGCTAGACCTAGCGAAGTGGTCGCCTTGCAATGGAAACACATTAGCAATAAATCTATTTGCTTTGAGCAAGCGGTTGTATGGAGTGTTAAGGGATTAGTGCTTAAGGATGGCTTGAAAACTCAAAATAAACGGATGTTTCCAGTTAATGCCCAACTGCTGCAACTACTTGATGAGATAAGAATAGGATTAGATGTAAATCCTAACGATCTAGTTTTTCCGGCTCCAACGGGTAAATGGATCGACATTCGTAATTTTAGGACTAGAGCTTGGAAAACAATTATGGATTCCCTTGATATGGAATATCGCAAGCCCTATCAGACTCGTCATACTTTTGTAACTATGGCATTAGAAGCCGATGTTAGTATTCCCCAAATCGCTCGATGGGTTGGTAATTCCCCTCAAGTAATTATGGAATGCTACGCTGGCACGATTAGAAAAGTTACAGTTCCCGAACTGTAAGACATTCTGCCTGACTTCCTGGCTCCCCTATTTAGGGGAGCTTTTTTAATGCGATCGCGCTTAGGCAATGGAAGTAGTGCAAGCAATAAGCGAGGCAAGCACAGCCCCGCTTATTAAAGGGTTAAACGATCGCAAAGTCAGCGCTAGTAAGCACGTTAGATTGTACTCCGTTAACAATTGCCAGCAACTCATTGCTGCTGCTATTAGTAATTAAAGTGTTGTTGGCATTGTTGCCCGTACCTTGAGTAATTTCCAATTGCTCGAAGGTTAAACCATTAGCCAATCCCAAGAAGTCGCCCTTACCAAAATCTACAATGGTATCCGTACCATAGCTGGAAGCGAGGACAAAAGTATCTTTACCATTGCCACCAACTAAAGTATCATTGCCAAAACCGCCATTGAGCAAATCTTTACCATTGCCACCAACTAAAGTATCATCGCCAAAACCGCCATTGAGCAAATCTCGACCATTCCCACCAGCTAAGTAGTCATCTCCTGCTAAACCAAGGAGCGTATCTTTGCCATTGCCACCGAAAAGGCGATCGTTTCCTAAACCACCAGTGATATAATCCGCTCCATTACCGCCCCTAATTTTTAGTCCTTTTGGCACTGCGATAGTAAACGCAGCTAAGAGCGGATCGTGATCGCTAGCTTGTACGGCAAACTCCGCATTGACATGAACTGCATCAAATTGGGCGCTACCAAGCAAACTATCAGTTACTAATATATGGTCGAGAGACTGAGAGTTACCTTGAAAAATGTAAGAGTAACGCTCGTTTTCTGGGAGAGTTTCGGTGAGGTTGTTGAGGCTGTCTCCAGTTAAAACTGCTAAAGGTTCTTCAAATTCAAACTCGTTGAAGTCGCCCAAAACTACAACATTAGCATCCGAGTTACTTGCCAAAATATTGCCAACATAACTATTGACAACCTCTGCTTGTTGGATGCGCTGATCTTCACCGCCCTTGACTGCTGGTTGTACTGCTCCAAATAAGGGTGTACTGCCGCCTTTAGATGTAAAGTGATTAGCAACTACTGTTATTTCTTCACCATTAAAGAGGAAAGATGCAGCTAAAGGAGTACGACTATCCTCAAAAGCATCGCCATCGGAGAGATTAGTGTCTGTAACTTGCTCTAAAGAACCTTCGATAAAATCTACTCGGTCAGGATTATACAAATAACCAACACGGATATTTCCCCCTGGTTGTCCGCCGCTTTGGTCATCAACGGGCGGAATGTCTAAAAACTCGTATACAGGGCCGCCTGCGGCTGCGATCGCATCAATTAAAGTTTGATAAGTCAAGCTAGCATCAACTACCGCACTATTTACTGAGCCATCATTATCTTGAATTTCTTGTAACCCAATGATATCCGGGGCTTGAAGATTGGTGACAATTTGGCTAGCAAGGCGATCAAACTGTCCGTTGGCAATATCGGTATCACCGTCGCTATCGTTGGGGTCAAGGTTAAGAACGTTGAAAGTAGCAACAGTCAAACGGTCTTCGGCACTTGTTAAGGTAGTTATTTCTGGTTGCAGGGTGGATTCAACTACTGTAAAAGCCTCAGTAACATTGATTTCGTAGTTACCAAAGGTGTAGCCTACAACCCCTGTTACATCCCCTAGTTGCGCCCCAACATTTACTTGGGGAGTGGTAAGCGCAAAAATTCCGCTATCAAACTGAATTTGTATTTGCTCTGGGTTAAAGTCATCAGGGGAAATATTGATTGTACCGCGATCGCTTAATCCTGTAGCGTCAGCACCATTATTGGCAACGGTGTAAATTTCTCCAAATCTATTAGTAGGACTAACGGCTAAAGCATCGTTTATCGTCACCCGCATTCCTTCCAAGCTTTCGTAGAAGTCAATGCCATCAGTATCAGGATCGTAGGTTTGAAGTCCATCGTTATCGATAACTTCCGTTGGCTGTATCCGGTCAACACCAAGGACAACAGCATTAGGTAAAGCATTACCAGATGATTGAGTAGTAATTGTTGGGCTACTAATTTGAGTAGTTGAAAGATTCCCGGTACTAACGCCGCCAGGGGTAAATTCGTTTACTGTTCCCGCAACTTGGATGGCATCACCAACAATAACGCTAGGGCGAGAAGAAGTAAAAACAAAAATTCCATCAGAGGTTGCTGTATCACCATCTCCTGTCGCATCTTGCAAATAAAAACCATTGCTATCTACGGCGGTGACAATCCCTGTCGTTGTAACGGACTGTCCTACCAAGGGCGAAGTAAAAGCTGCGGCTTGAATTTCATAAATTGGTCTAATCGTAATGACAGGTGCGGGAGGTTCTTCGCCGCCACCACCGCTATTACCACTAAAAGTCTGCCCTGCGTTCACCCCACCAAAGCTATCGGCTGCTGGATTTCTCCAGGTAAAATCTTCGTAGCTGCTACCCGTTCCCGTCAACTGTAAGGAGAAACCTACAGGAGTGCTACCAGTTTCAGTAACACTAATATCTGTACTAACCAGCCCATTAGC
>JACCVJ010000206.1 GCA_013698215.1 Tatlockia sp.
AATAACATGGAGCAGATTCAAGCAATTATGCAGGCTGCTCATGAATTGGATAGCCCCGTGATTTTGCAAGCCTCTCGCGGCGCTCGTAAGTATGCAGGCGAGTCTTTTCTGCGTCACCTAATTTTGGCGGCGGTAGAAACTTACCCCCATATTCCCATTGCCAAGCACCAAGATCACGCCAATAGCCCCGCAACTTGCTACTCAGCAATGAGTCATGGTTTTACTAGCGTGATGATGGACGGCTCTTTAGAAGCTGATGCCAAAACCCCCGCCAGTTTTGAGTACAACGTTGAAGTAACTCGCAAAGTTGTTGATGTTGCTCACGCCATCGGCGTTAGCGTTGAAGGCGAACTTGGTTGTTTGGGATCTCTTGAAACTGGCATGGGTGACAAAGAAGACGGTCACGGCGCTGAAGGGGTTTTATCCCACGACCAGCTATTGACTGACCCTGACGAAGCTGTAGCATTTGTAGAACAAACTCAAGTAGATGCTTTGGCGGTTGCCATTGGCACAAGTCACGGCGCTTACAAGTTTACCCGCAAGCCTACAGGCGAAATTCTCGCTATTAGCCGGATTGAAGAAATCCACCGCCGCTTACCCAATACTCACTTGGTTATGCACGGTTCTTCTTCAGTACCTGAAGATTTACTTGCCATCATTAACCAAAATGGCGGGCAAATTCCTGAAACCTATGGCGTTCCTGTTGAGGAAATTCAAAAAGGTATCAAGTGCGGCGTTCGTAAGGTCAATATCGATACTGATAACCGTTTGGCAATTACGGCGGCGGTGCGCGAAGCATTGTTTAGTAATCCCAAGGAATTTGACCCCCGTCACTTCCTTAAGCCTTCGATTGTCTATATGCAAAAAGTTTGTGGCGATCGCTACAAGCAATTTGAATCGGCTGGTCAAGGTAGCAAGATTAAGCAAGTTTCTTTAGATGATTTTGCCGCTAAGTACGCTAAAGGCGAACTAAAAGCAATTTCTAAGCAAGCTGTAAAAGCTTAATTTAGTAAGGTTTAAATCAAAACCGGGTAGCGATGCCCGGTTTTATGGTGGGATGCAGTAGGAAAAACCAGGTAGAGACGTTGCACTGCAACGTCTCTACACCTTTACAAAAATACGCGATGTTGCAATGATGGCATCTGACGGCGGACTTGCTCAAGACGAGAAGGAGAAATTTCGGCGATCGCACAGCCCGGTTTATCTCCCGCATCGGCTAAAATAACCCCCCAGGGGTCGATAATCATGGCGTGACCGTGGGTCTGACGCAAAGCATAATGTTGTCCCGTCTGGGCGGGTGCAATCACGTAGCAGGTGTTTTCAATTGCCCTTGCTTGTAAGAGAATTTGCCAGTGATCTTTGCCTGTATATTCCGTAAAAGCTGCGGGAATAAATACTACGTCTGCACCTTTATTTGCTAAATGGCGGTAAAGTTCGGGGAAACGCACGTCGTAGCACACAGATAAACCTAAGTTGCCTAAATCTTTTGAGGCGTGTACTTGCGGCATGGTTGTACCAGCCATGACAGTGTTAGATTCTCGGTAGGTGTTGCCGTCGGGTAAGTTGACATCAAATAAATGAACTTTTTTGTAACGCGCAATTTCTTGACCGTTGGGATCGATCAGTAAGGCGGTATTGTAGACTTTTTCCGCGTCTACAGGAACAGGAAAACCCCCGCCTAAAATCATGACTTGGAAACGTTGAGCCATTGTTTTGAGAAAGTTTTCGCTCTTTTGAGCGATCGCCTCGGCTTGAGCGATTTTGTCTACTTCCTCTCCCAAAAAAGAAAAGTTTTCTGGTAATGTAATTAACTCTGCGCCCTGTCTCCTGGCAAGTTCGATGAATTCTTCAGCCTGAACTAAGTTTTTTTCTAGATCGGGCAGGCTCGTCATTTGAATCGCGGCGGCAAGATAAGACTTCATGAGTTAAACGGAAATCGTGCTTTGTAGTCTATAAAAATATAAGTTTATTTTGGAATCAGCGCAATTATAATTTTTACAATACTCCGGCAATCATTCCCCCAAGTAAAATAAACCCAATCCAAACATTTTGTCTGAACATCTCACCGTAAGCACTAGAAGGCATTTGCGGATTTTTTAGGCGCAGATATTGCCAAACCCAACCTGACGCGGCAATACCCAGTGTCAGCCAAAAAGCAAAAGTTAATTCCATTGTTACGCCTAACCAACTCATTAGCAAAACTGCACCTGTAAAACAAATTAGGATTGCTGTAGGTGCATATTTGCCAAAAAATAAGGCGCTGGAATTTACCCCTAATTTACGATCGTCTTCGCGATCGCTCATCGCATAAATTGTATCGAATCCCAATGCCCACAATACCGTAGCTCCCCATAGCATCCACATTGCGTTATCTAAGCTTGCTGTAACGCTACTCCAGCTAATTAAAACTGCAAAACCCCAAGCAACTGCCATGACCAATTGCGGTACAGGAAACACTCGTTTAGCAGAAGGGTAAAGTAAAATTACCGGAACTGCTGCTACAGACAGCCAAAAGCTTAAAGGATTGAGGTAAGATGCGATCGCCCACGCACAGATTAAAGCTACAATTGCCACTCCAAACCCAACTTTAACTGAGAGCGATCGCATAGCTAAAGGGCGATGGCGGGTTCTTGCTACTTGAGAATCGATATTTCGATCCCATAAATCATTTACTACGCACCCCGCCGCACTGGTTGCTAAAGTTCCTAAAATTATCGCACCTACTAAAGGTATTGGTGGCGAACCTTTGGCGGCTAAAAATACCGCCCATAAAGCCGGAATCATTAAAATTAATCTTCCGGCGGGTTTATCCCACCGCAAAAGCCTGACAATAGCCAGCCAAATCGGAATAGGAGGATTTTCTTTTTGAGCGATCGTCATAGGAAAGATAACTATAAAGATAGATGAATTCAGCTTTTGTTTACCATTTATAGAATATCGTTATTTATGATGCTGGGTGCTTGGTGGTAAATCTACATGGTCAATTCTGTTTCCGCTAGTTGGCTAATTCCGACGCAAGTTGAGCAACAAATTATTGCGGCTATCGACTTGGGGACAAATTCTTTGCATATGGTAGTAGTCAAGGTCGAACCAACACTGCCAACTTTTACAATTATTGCTAGAGAAAAAGAACCTGTAAGACTAGGCGATCGCGATCTAACAACAGGTAATTTAAAGTTAGAAGTAATCAATCGGGCGATCGCTACTTTAAGCCGTTTTCAAGAAATTGCAAAAACCTTCAACGCCCACACTACAATTGCTGTAGCTACTAGCGCCGTGCGAGAAGCTCCTAATAGCAAGGAGTTTTTGCAGCAAGTTGATGAGCAATTAGGCTTGAAAGTTGACTTAATTTCTGGTCAAGAAGAAGCCAGAAGGATCTACCTCGGCGTATTATCGGGGATGGAATTTAACGATCAGCCCCATATTATTATCGATATTGGCGGGGGTTCTACTGAGTTAATTCTGGGAGATAGTCACGAAGCTCGTAGTCTTAGCAGCACTAAAATTGGGGCGGTACGCCTGACTACTGAACGTATTACTACAGATCCCATTAGCGATCGCGAATTTAACTATTTAACTGCCAATGTGCGCGGCGCTTTAGAGCGTCCTATTGATGAACTGCGCGCCTTGTTGCAACCTGGTGAGGTGGTTCGCTTGGTGGGTACGGCTGGCACTATAGAGACTCTAGCAACCGTTCATGCGAGAGAAAAACTAGGGTTAACTCCTTCACCGCTTACCGGATACCAATTTAGCCTTAAAGACTTACAAGAAATTATCCATCGGTTACGCAGGCTCAATTATGTAGAAAGAGCCGCCATTGCTGGTATTT
>JACCVJ010000208.1 GCA_013698215.1 Tatlockia sp.
AGAAAATGAAATTGAAATTCAGGGAGAACATACCCAAAAGCTTTTACAGATTTTAACGCAGTTGGGTTACAAAGCTAAAATTAGCGGTGGTTGAAAGTAGTTACTCAAATAAAGTAATCGCCTATAAAACTTTACGATGTTAGCGCTCGGATGTATAAATTTTGATGTAGTAGAGACGTTGCAATGCAACGTCTCTACACCGCAGATTTTGAATTTACTTAGGTTTTTTAGCTGTAAACAGTTCTGCAAAAAACTGCTGCATATCTGCAAAAGAGCGTCTATCGGCGGTAGCGTTGTAAGCTACACCTTTTGAGACATCGTTACCAGCTTCAGGATTAGTAAAACTATGTACTGCTCCTCCGTACTCTGTTAATTGCCAATCTACTTTTGCTTGACGCATCTCGTTTTCAAAAGTATCAACCTGGGCTTTGGGAACTAAAGGATCGTCCGCACCGTGTAAAACTAAAACCTTACTCTTGATCTTTGTAGCATCTTTGAGGTTGGGCGTATCTAAATTGCCATGAAAGCTAACTACACCTGCAATATTTGCACCGCTTCGCGCGACTTCTAAAACTGTAGTACCACCAAAACAGTAGCCAATAGCAGCAATGCGGTTTTTGTCAGTAAGTTTGTTATCTTGTAATACTTTCAATCCTGCCGCCGCGCGATCGCGCATCAGTTGGCGGTTAGACTTGTATAGAGTAGCTTGGGTGGCGGCATCAGTAGGATTAGTAGGTCTAATACCTTTACCATACATATCTACGGCAAAGGCAACGTAGCCAAGGCTTGCTAATTGCTCAGAGCGCTGCTTAACATAAGAGCCTAAGCCTGTCCACTCGTGGACAATCATCACTCCCGGACGTTGCCCTTTGATTGCGTCATCGTAGGCTAAGTAGCCCTGTAGTACGGTGTTTCCGTGCTTGTATTCAACAACTTGGGTTTGCACTTTGGCAAAAGCCGCCGTTGAACAGACTAAGGCAACAATCGGCGCAATCAGTAAAGATGGTAAAAATTTCATTAGGTAAGAATTTGAGGAGATTGAAAAGTAGATAACTGGGAAATTATCCTAACGCAATTTCTTGTGACCAAACATCTTGCCTAGGTAAGGCTATAAATATAAAATCTGTTCTTATCTGCACTAATAATAAAAAACTTTATAACGATGCGGTGATTTAAATAGGAGCTATCAAATTATTCATTATTGAAACGCCCTGCCTTAATTGCCCTTTACTGACAGTTTTCAAGAATTTATGCTTACTTGTTTTGAATAAAAGCTTAGACAAAATTAGCCTTAGCGCCTTGAGTATCAAGAGAGAGCGATCGCACAATTGCCTCAATTCCTACACTTTGCCAAGCCAATGCGATCGCACTTTCTACATTCGCAGCCTGAATTTTATCCACCAAAGCTAATAAAGTTGGACCTGCACCACTAATTACCAAACCCAACGCACCCGCCTCTAGAGCGGCGGTTTGTACCGCCTCAAAGCCATGAATCAGCCCTTGACGATAAGGTTGATGCAACCTATCTTGCAGTGCCACCTTGAGCCAATCAGCACGTCCAGTTTGCAAAGCGCGGACTAATAAACCCAAATGCGCCGTATTAAAAATCGCATCAGCGCGACTTACTTGATTTGGCAAAACTCGCCGTGCTTCTGCGGTGGAAAGCTCAAAATCTGGGATAGCAACTACAGGAATAATAGATTCATGCCAAGGTACATCGCAAATTGCCCAACTATCTCCACTAGCTGCTAACCGACAGCCACCAAGCAAGGCGGGAACTACGTTATCTGGATGACCTTCAATAGCGATCGCCATCTCCATAATTTCATCTTGACTCAAAGGCAACCCCGCTAAGTGATTTGCCCCCATTAAACCCCCGACAATCGCCGTTGCCGAACTTCCCAAACCCCTTGATAGAGGTACATCTAGCTCAATTTCAATATTTACGGGGGGAGTCTTTTCGCCTCTATGTTGATAAAACTTGACAAAAGATTGATAGGCTAGATTGCTGTCATCAGTGCTTACTTTTTGCGCTTCTAAACCACTAACAGAGATGCTGAAGCCCGAATCAATAGGAGTAAATTTGAATTGGTTGTACAGAGTTAAAGCAGCGCCGATACAATCAAAACCCGCCCCTAAGTTTGCAGTAGTGGCGGGAACAGTAATATTAATAGCCGTCATTTGAATAATTCCTAATTTTGTTAGCTGACTTTAGCCATCTTAAGTTAGCACCAAGTTATCGCGGTGAACTACAGTTTCCGCCGCCGCATAGCCCAAAATTGTCGATATTTCGCTTGAATGTCGCCCTAAAATCTGTTGGAGTTCGCTGCGGTTGTAATTAACAATGCCTCGGGCGATCGCTTTACCATTTAAATCGCACAATTCTACCGCTTCTTGACTTTCAAATTCTCCAGCAATAGAAGTAATTCCCGCCGCGAGTAAAGACTTTCTTTCTTGAGCAATGGCTTTAACTGCGCCTGGATCTAAGGTTAATTTTCCCATTGGTACTAAACCGTAAGCAATCCAACGTTTACGCGCCTTATTAGGTTCTTTTTGGGGTTCAAACTCCGTCCCTAAAGCTTCTCCAAGCAAAATTCTTTGAATATTGTGCGGATTACCTTGAGTAATTACTGTCCGCACCCCGGCTGTGGTAGCAATACGGGCGGCGGCAATTTTTGTGATCATTCCCCCCGTACCCCATTTTGATGGGCGATCGCACTTTTGTACTTGCTCGGCTAATTCGTTGATGTTTTTAACTAAAGAAATTGGTTGAGCGTCAGGAAAAGAGCGCGGATCGGCAGAATAAAGGCGATCGACATCGGTTAACAAAAATAGCCAGTCTGCTTCTACTAAACTAGCAACTAGAGCAGACAATGTATCATTATCGCCAAACTTCAATTCCTCTATTGCTACGGTGTCATTTTCATTGACTACCGGAATTACACCTAATTTGAGTAACTCTACAAAAGTACGGTAGATATTCATATAACGACTTCGTGCTACTAAGTCGCCGCGAGTTAAAAGCACTTGAGCAATGGGCTGACCGAGGGTGTTAAATAAATCGTCGTACACTCGCATCAATCGCCCTTGACCTACGGCGGCTACCGCTTGCTTGAGGGCAACTTCTTTTGGTCTTTCCGTCAATCCCAACCGCGCACAGCCCACCCCTACGGCTCCTGAAGATACCAAAATTACCCTATGACCTTGCTGCCGCAACTGGCTTAAAACTTCTACCAATGTGGCGATCGTCGATAGAGCAAGCTGCCCAGTTTGCGGTTGAGTCAGGCTAGAAGTGCCAATTTTTATAACTATAGTTTGAGACATTTTCTCTAGAAAAAATGTA
Organism: Tatlockia sp.; assembly: GCA_013698215.1. Classification (GTDB taxonomy): domain Bacteria; phylum Cyanobacteriota; class Cyanobacteriia; order Cyanobacteriales; family Chroococcidiopsidaceae; genus Aliterella. The sequence continues at coordinate 3,344 of JACCVJ010000208.1, forward strand.
AAGCGCCAGTTCCTCTATAGTGAGGCTGACGCTTTACGAAGATATTTAGTAGTATTTATGGTTAGAGTCTTTATAAGGCTGACTCTATTTCAACTGTATCTATCATTACAGATATTTCTTGAAAATGAGACATTTATAATATTTTCTTTAGATTTGATAACTTATATCCTATTTTGTTGCTTTTTGTTTCGCTACAATGGTCGCGCCCAAAAATTTAGACACTAATACTTCAAAATTACGCACCGGATAGGAGCGCACCGCCTCACCCGGATCGAGCATAGGATCGACTAAAATTGTGAACATTCCCAACCGATTCCCGGCGATAACATCGGTAAATAAGCGATCGCCTACCATAGCAATTTGGGCTACAGGTAAATCCATTGCCGTAACCGCTTGTCGCAACTTACGTACCGAAGGTTTGACCGCACCTAAAATGTAAGGCAAATCCAAAGAACGAGCAATGCCACCAATCCGCACATCGCTGAGGTTATTACTTACTAGCCATAGCTTAGTTGTGTAGCTAATACTTTTTACCCACTCTCTTAATTCTGGGGAGGCGGAGGTTGTTTTTGTGGGGACAAGAGTTTCATCTACATCTAAAACTAACCCTTTAAGTTGATGTTGCTCGATGATATCGGGAGTCAAACTTAAAATCGAGCTTTGCAGATTCAAGTCTGGCTGTAAGTATTCATTCCATGCCATAGTTGGTTTTAAGTTGGGTTTACTGGGCTGAAACTTGTTTGCGAATAGCTACTTGCGCGGCGGTATGTTCGCTTAAAGTTTTGCTAAATACATGAGTACCATCGTAACGGGCAACAAAGTAAAGATAAGGAGTCTTATCCGGGTTAAGTGCGGCTTTCAAACTAGCAATACCAGGACTTGCTATGGGGGTAGGCGGTAATCCGGGATTAACGTAGGTATTGTAAGGACTTGCTACTTTGATTTGAGCAAAAGTCAATGGTTTTTCTTTAGTTTGGCGAATATTAAGCGCGTACTCTACCGTCGGATCGGTTTGCAATAACATCCCTTTACGCAACCTAGAAGCAAATACTCCAGCAATGCGCGATCGCTCTTGGAGAATTACAGCTTCTTTTTCGACAATACTTCCCAAAGTTACCCACTCTAACAAGTTTAAATCTGTTTTACTTTTGCCTTGTTCGTAGACTGGCAAAGCTACAACTTGAAATTGTTTGAGCATCTGCTTAACAACAATTTCGGGGGTAACGCTATCGCCATTTAATTTGTAGGTATCGGGATACAAAAACCCTTCCAAGTGAGGTAAGTTAGCAGGTAGCCAGGGGTATTCTCTTTTGGGAATTTTCCTTGTTTCGCTCAAAAACTCTTGAGCAGAAAATAAACCTTGTTTTTCAAAGTATGCTCCCATTTGCTGCAAAGACCACCCTTCAGGAATTGTAAAACTTAGTTCCACAACTTCACCCCTCCAGATTTGCGCGGCTACAACGGGCAGGGATTGGTTGGGAACTATGACATAATTCCCAGCTTTAAAGCCTCCATTTGGTTCTTGTTTTTGCAAATACCGCGCCCACAAACTCCAAGCTTGGCTAGAACGAATTATTCCCGCTTTTTCCAACTGTTGACCAATTTGTTGCGCTGCGGTTCCTGGTTTAACTTGAATAGAAGTTACTTGATCGTGTTGAGTAGGGGAAATTGCCCCATTCCACCAATTCCACCCCAGCCAAGTACCGATTCCCAAGGCTGGGACGAGTAACACTATGAACCATTTGAAAGCTTTTTGCATTACTTTCATTTTCATTTAACTGCCTAAGTAACGACATTTGCGATCGCTGCAAGCTCGATTAATCCATCTCGTCAAATAGCTGCTCTTCTAGTAGCGGCTGAATTTTGTTAAATTCTTCTTGAGAAAGTAGCTCTGGCTTTCCGGTGGGGGTCATTTTGGCGAAGAAAAGTAAGGGGTCGAGAGGGGTATAAATTGAGTATTCTCGCTCTTGATGATAAAAGTTTGATAGCAATTGTAACTGTTCAGGTTCTAATTCTGAGCCTTCTTCTTCACTTTCTAACGTAAATAGCTCCGCATCTTCCACCGGGGGAAGTTCGCCAGCAACGGTAAGCGCGAAAGCCGTGCGCCGGAGGATCAAGTTTTGTTCAGCTAGTACAGCTTCGGCGGTAGCAAAGAGTTGGTCAATGGTTTCGTCATCTTCGATTGGTACGGCTTCTTCCTCATCTCCTTCACCCTGCCAAGCAAAAATTTCGATGGCTGAGTCTTCTGGGAGTAGCAATACATATTCTATATCCCCAACAAATAGCGATCGCTCGATATAACAGGGAAGACTTCGCCCAGTTTCATCAGTAAGGGTGATGGAAGCTGTTGGGGATGGATCGTTTTCTTCAGAGGATGGAAACATAGACGATGGGGGACTGTCAATTTGTTATTAACAGCACCTAAATTACTTGCGCGTTTCTTAGGTACTATTTGTCAGCTTTCAGGATATCACGGGATGCGAACTTAACGACAATTAAGTTAACTAAGGAGAGTCTCCACCTGTAAAAGTTTACTACTGCGTCTTAGGTCTAGCCAGCGTTGTAAGATAATTGCGGCGGCTTTGCGATCGATTAGCCCTTTGGCGATAAACTGCGTAGATTTTTTTTCTAAATTAATTAATTGCTCGGCTTCTACCGAAGTCAGGCGCTCATCTATGTATTCCATGGGCAGGTTTAAAACCTGGGCAAGTTTTGATGCTAGTTTTTGGACTTGTTTAGCCTGATAACCTAGTTCACCCTTCATTGTATAAGGTAAACCAACTACCAAAATTTGAGCGTTGCGCTCTTGCACCAGTTTTTGAAACTGGGCTACATCTAGAGCAAAAGTTTGACGCTCGATTGTAGTTAAACCTGTAGCAATTAAGCCCGTACCGTCGCAGCCAGCTACGCCAATGCGCTTTTTGCCAATATCTAAGCCCAGGGCAGAAATCCTCGGTAACATGGGTTTAAAGTGGTTACTGGTTGCCTAATTCTGATGGTGGTAACGATTCTATAGTCGAGTAACTGCTAGATTCGGATGTTAAGTTAGGAGCGTCGCTAGTTAATTCTATCGGCGACAATTGCTGTTTTGGTTGCCCAATCCAAGACATTCCCCCGGCTACTGGTTTACGGGCTGGTTGAAATCCTTGCAACATTTCTGACCATTGCAATCCCTCTAAAGAGGCAAATTTAGACTCGCGCAGCTTGTGGTATACCGAGCGCGACATCATCAAAGTATGTTCTACTCTTTTCGCGCCAATTTGCTCTAAATAATCTTCTCTTTCTTGCTGGTAGTCCGCCGAGGCTAGTTGCAAAGACTGAGGCGGCAAATCTTGAGCAATTCGAGCTAGTTGTGACAATAACTCTGGGTAAAGCCAAGTATAGGCGGGGTGAACTGTGAGAGTAGCTACATGGGGCTGCGTACCTTGGCGACACATCCGAATTTGAAAGTAGCCGATGGCGGCTTTGCGTTGGGGTTCAAAAACGTAGCCACTAACTACTTCAAGCTTATTTAACCACTGTTGGCAGGCTTGAACGATGCCACCTAGCAAGCTAGTTTTAAAATCGTCAGCATTGCGGTCAAATACTTGACGCACCAAAGGCGGCATTGAGGCGGTATCTAGTTGATATAGTAATTGAGCATCGGCATTGCTTACAGGCAAAAGATTCGGCAAATCGGGTTCGCGCAACGCCAATTCTTGCAACAAACTAGGGGGAATTTCCCAGTAAGTTTGTTGAGCTAGAGTTTGAAAGCCATTTTGACGATAAAGGGCTAAAGATTCTTTATCATTAATATCGGCTTCTAATAACCAAGTTCTCGCCTCTCCTACTGCTTCAAAACAGTAACGTAGCAA
>JACCVJ010000209.1 GCA_013698215.1 Tatlockia sp.
GCGTATCAGTAGGAATAACATATTCCCGCATGAGATTACAAGCATTGACCGCACACTTGCGCGATGCTATCCAGTCCCGACGTTCAGCAAGGGCGTAGTTGTACACGCGCCTGCACTGTTCCATCCAAGTAAGCATTCGCGCTTCTTGATTGAGGTCTGGATAAATTCGGTAAGAGTAAGTCAAACTCAGCATAGTTATATTCTAACACCTTCTATATTCTTGTTAGAAACATCTAATAAAGATTTGGTAACTCATTTTGGGTCGTTACCCGCCTTATATCCCGACGCTCACAAGCGACGTTTTAGGGGGAAGATTCCCCCTAAAAGCTCGCGCCTGAGTACAGGTAGATCGCGGGACTTACGGCGAATTAGTTAAAAAATCAATATTTAGTTAAAAGTTAATCTGCATAAGTTATAAACAAATAACTTGCTTATTGCCACCGCCAAGCTAATAACTATTTATGGAAGTCTATTGCACCCGTTGGACTTGTCCCCATCCGCAAAATCACTTTGCCGATTTAGACGATCCGGCAACTTTGAAGACGACACAGCAAAAGTATTGTACTACTTGCGGAATGCCGTTATTCTTGTTGGGGCAATACATACCATCCAAATTGTTAGGAAAAGGGGGATTTGGAGCAGCGTTTTTGGCGATCGCGCGCTACACTCCAGGTTTTCGTAAGTGTGTAGTAAAGCAATTTAAGCCTTCCGGGGATCTAACACCAGAGCAATTAGACACGGCGCAAAAATTATTTGAACGCGAAGCTGAGGTGTTGGAACTTATTGGCAATCAAAATAACCAAATTCCCGATTTATATGCTTTTTTCGATTTAACAGTTCCCAGTCTCCAACCTCCCAAACAAGAGCAGTTTTTTTATTTAGTTCAAGAATTCATTGATGGGCAAAATCTCGAACAGGAATTACAAGAACAAGGCAAGTTTTCCGAATCTAAGGTGATAGAGGTACTTTTAGAAGTCCTTAAAATCTTAAAATTTGTCCACAATAGCGGCTCAATTCATCGAGATATTAAACCCTCAAATATCATGCGTCACAAAAACGGGCGCTTGTATTTGTTAGATTTTGGCGCAGTCAAGCAAGTAGCCAGCACCGCAACAAATAGCGCTTCTACGGGCATTTATTCAATGGGTTTTGCACCTCCAGAGCAGATGTCTGGCAAACAAGTTTATCCATCTACCGATTTATATGCTTTAGCGGTTACTTGTGTAATGTTGCTAACGGGTAAAGAAGCAACCCAATTGTTTGATAGCTATAGCAATCAATGGAGTTGGCAAAAGGAAGTAACGATTAGCCCAACGCTAGCAAATGTATTAGATAAAATGCTCCAGGCTGCACCAAATCAACGCTTTTCGTCGGCTCAAGCAGCAATAGAAGCCCTGGCAATAGCTACCCCACTGCTTAACCCTGTAGTGAACCCTAGCCAACCACTAGCACCTATTACGACCTCTGCACCAATTGCTCCTACTTCCCCTGTTCCTGCCCCTGTTAGGCAGCAGTCGCGCCCCACTTTTTCTACCTGGGAATTATTAACTAGCGGCGCTTTTACTGGCTTTGAAGGGAGTTTAATTGCGATCGCTCTATTGAGTTTTTTAGGTACAACTTTAATTACTACCGGGGCGTGGTTAGTATTGTTAGTTGGGCTAAGTTTTGTGCAGTGGCGACGCTGGATTGAAGGAAAAGATTTATTAATTATTGCTGCTATTACCTTAGCGATAGTATTGTTTTTCCCAGCTTTGTACAAAATTGGGATGATCTTTCAAGGAATTAGCCCTTGGCAGACGGTACTAATATTAGCGATAGTTGGGGCTTTAGTGGCGATCGCTTTAACAGCACTATTTCAATTGATTTACAAATTACTCTCTCAATTTATTCGCTAACCATAGTTACTACCCATTTATGTCTGAAAGAAAGGAAACCACTATTTTGGTTTTAGCTTTAGTCACTACATTAGGTTTGGTAGGTGGCGCGTTCTGGTGGGTTACTCAAGGCGGTATTAAAGTAACGGCTTTAAATAATAATCTAGCCGAGCCAACCAATGAAGCTAATATCAACACTTTTGCCAAAGTAACCGATCTTCCTTCCGGGTTATTTAATTATGGTGGTAGTACAACTTGGGCCCCCATTCGAGGCATAGTCGATCCAGCCATTGAAATTGTCCATCCTCAGTTTCGTCTGCGCTATACCGATCCAACCTCTGGTTCGCCGGGTTCAGGTAGTGGGATAAAAATGTTATTAGATGGTCAACTAGCCTTTGCACAGTCTTCTCGGTCAATTAACGATCAAGAGTTAACTCGTGCCAAAACTAGAGGCTTACAGCTTAAAGAAATACCTGTAGCAATTGATGGCATTGCGATCGCTGTTCACCCAAACTTAAATATTTCTGGTCTAACTATTGTTCAATTAAAAGAAATATACACGGGTAAATTAACTAATTGGCAACAGCTAGGAGGTACAGATTTACCGATTATTCCCTATTCACGACGAATTAATGAAGGCGGTACGATTGAATTTTTTGCCGAAAATATCTTAGAAGGCGGGGATTTTGGTAGCAATGTTCAGTTTATGTCTACAACTACCCAAGCGTTAAGAGCCGTAGCAGCTAATCCTGGTGGTATTTATTATGCCTCGGCTCCCGAAGTTGTCAGCCAATGCACTGTTAAACCCTTACCTTTGGGTCGTACGACCGAATTTGTTGCGCCTTATCAAGAACCATTTGTAACACTTTCTCAATGTCCTATCAAGCGTAATCAATTAAATACCTCAGCTTTTAAAAGCGGTGACTACCCAATTACTCGCCGCTTATTTGTAATTATTAAGCTTGATAGAGATGTTGACCAGCAAGCAGGAGAAGCTTATGCTAAGTTATTTTTGACATCCCAAGGTCAAGAATTAATTGCTAAAGCTGGATTTGTCAGTATTCGCTAATTGTTGTAGTTAATCAGGTTAAATTTATGCTGGGAATTATTCAAATGTTAGTAAGAGTAATTTATGTCTCAAAAAAATGAAACTCCCGTCTTAATTGTCGCACTGTTAATCACGGTGGGGATAGTTGGAGGTGGCTTATGGTGGTTTACGCAAAAGTCTGGTATTAACTTCAGTGGGGGGCTTAATAATAGTCCTAGTCCTACCAATAACGCACCAGATTCTACGCCGCCACCCGTTAGCGATAACCAACCAAATTCTACCTCACCCGTAAATAGCGATCGCAATTTTGCCTCAATTCCAAAAGTTCCTAGCGGTTTATTTAATTATGGTGGTAGTACGTCTTGGGCCCCTATCCGTTTGA
>JACCVJ010000254.1 GCA_013698215.1 Tatlockia sp.
TGGCGCAAAAGCTGAATTTGGAGGTGACAGCAGAAGGGATAGAAACCCCCGAACAATTAGCAAAACTGAGAGAATTGAAATGCAAATACGGGCAGGGGTTTTTCTTCTCTCGCCCGTTAGACAGCGAAGCTGTTAGGGAATTAATTTTGACAAATCCTCAGTGGTAGCTAAACTTCGAGCGCAGTTTTCTTATTTACCGATGCAAAGCGATCGCTCTTTTGCTGTTCGCCATCAACTGTTAGTATCGATTCGCCAGTAATCAAACGCGCTCCCCGGTTACGAGTCCAGTAACTCCAACCCCACTGAAGCATTACTACTAATTTGTTGTCAAATTCAATCAAAAAGTAGATATGGACAAATACCCAGGTTAGCCAAGCTAAAATACCGGAAAACTTGATAAAGCCTAAATCTACAACGGCGGCGTTTCTGCCAATTACCGCCAAACTACCGCGATCTAAGTAACGAAAAGGGACGGATTTTTTCCCTTCAATGGTGTTTTGAATTAGCTTTGCTACATAGCTTCCTTCTTGCATAGCAACTGGCGCAACTCCTGGTAATGGTTTACCGTTTTGGTGCGAAAAACTTGCCAAATCCCCCACTACAAAAATATTTGGATGATTTGGTACGCTCAAATCTGGTGCTACAACTACTCTGCCAACGCGATCGAGTTCCGCACCCGTTTTTGCTGATAGAATTGCCCCCATTGGCGAGGCTTTAACCCCTGCTGCCCATAAAACTGTTTTTGCAGGGATTTTTTCTACTTTATCCTCTTGGCGCATCGTTACAATGTCGTCTGTAATATCTGTAACTAGCGCTTTTGTCTTCACCGTTACGCCCAATTTTGTCAAAGATAATTCTGCTTTTGCGGACAAATCTGGAGTATAGGGCGGGAGAATACGATCCATCCCCTCAATTAACAAAATCTTCGCTTCGGAGGTATCGATGTTACGAAAATCTTTTTTTAAAGTGGTGTAAGCAAGCTCTGCGATCGCTCCGGCTAATTCTACCCCGGTTGGGCCGCCTCCTACCACCACAAAAGTTAACCAAGCACGGCGTTTTTCTATATCCGTCTCTTTTTCCGCCGCTTCAAAGGCTACAAATATTTTTCGGCGCATTTCTAGCGCATCTTCTACAGTTTTCAATCCTGGGGCGACTTGCTCCCAGTTGTCATTGCCAAAGTAATGATGGCTAACTCCAGTCGCTACAATCAAGCTATCGTAAGTTAGCTCTTTGTCTTGTAAGGTAACTTTTTGCGTTTGGGGATTAATATCCAGCACCTCACCCATCAGCACTTGAGTATTTTTGCTGTGATTGAGAACCGATCGCAGAGGCGATGAAATATCCGCCGGGGACAATGTTCCTGTAGCAACCTGATAAAGTAAAGGTTGAAACAAATGGAAGTTGCGTTTATCAATCAAAGTGACAAAAACGTTCTTGTCTCGACTTAGAGCTTTAGCTGCGTATAGTCCGCCAAAGCCGCCACCCACAACTACCACATGATGAGGCGATTGATTGTTAGCATTTATCATCACAAGTTACTTTTAGAAATATCTTTATAAGTATTTATACTACTTTACATTAATTTACTCGCAATCGGTGTAGCGATCGCTACTGACAGACTAATTTAGATACTTTAGGGCGTTTTAGAATTAAGAAATTAGCCAGAAACCATTTTTTTGCCAGTATTGTTTTTCTAAGATTTGTTCTAGCTGCTGAGGAGAAATAATATTTTTTTCTATCAGCAGTTCGCCTAGTCTTGCATTACTGGAAGTTTGTTCGCTCAAAGCGTGTTCGAGTTGATCTGGGGATATTAAGTTTTCTTGCAGCAAAATTTTCCCCAGCATCATATTTTGCTCGTTGAGTACGCGATCTAGTTCAGAGCTAGAAATCAGGTTTTGTTCTATCAGGATCTCGCCTAGCTTTTTTTTGCTATTAATCTGTTCTCGTAAAGCTTGCTCTAGTTCAGCTTCTAAAATTAGTCCTTTGCGAAGCAGGATTTGTCCTAGTAAAGCTTTTTCTATACGGTCAATACTTTTTAACATTGCTGTTGATTAGCTATAGTATCTTTGTACGTTATTCTAGTAGAAAAATTTACAAACCTTAAAATCTCTAGCATTATATTACAATTTATCTCATTAGTTTGAATAAAGCCTAACGATAAAACTTTTAATGCTAGAGATATTTAATTTAACAGAGCTATTCGCCCTTGGTTTATATTAGCTAAAAACAATTTTAAATGCAGTTTTGGCGATCGCAATTTTACCCATAAAAAAAACCCGGCTTTAACCGGGTAGATTGATGCACTATTTAGCGCCAGCCTGTTTCTTGGCTGCTTGCTAATCAAGCTCGCACGTTAAAGGACAAGCGGCATAAACCGAACTATGTGCATTATCTACCTCACCATGCAGCCAGCTTAACCAGGTTACTTCTGTTGGGTGGATACCCTTAAAAGTTAAAATACTAGCACCAGCAATTACTGCAAACACATTCAACCCAATTAAGCTACCAGCAACTAACAAAACCGCACTAATTGGCATTACTGACTGGAGAATAAGTGATAGCAAAGCCCCTACTGTAGCCATCAAAACTACCAGAGGAAAACCTACCACGAGTAGGCATACCGCCAAGGTAAAAGTCCACATCAAAAAGCTTTTAACCATGAACAAAGAATTATTCTTTTTTAGACTGGAGCTTTGAGCTAGAGCCATGATTTACCTCCAAAGGTAATAAAAATTTTAAATTGACTAATATTGCTGTCGCCAAGAAAATTTCTTGACTGTCATTGTTAAGTGTAAGTATATGTACACCACTGCGAAGTATGATCGATTAGTTATTAAAGTTTACAATCAATTATCTAAGGTTTATGAAAGCAAAGTTTCAATAAAGTTGTCTTTAATACTTTTTATCTTTCTCTATCTATAGCTGCCAGAGTCAATAGCCTCTCTAATTATCCGTTACAACCTTTTTGTTCAGGCAACGCTAGTTTATATTTATTACCTTTCCATTTAGATTAAATATTTCTTTAACAATTAGCTTAATATTTCTTATAAATAATGATTTATTTTCTCATAATCTGCCCAAAGATAGAGGTTAATCCTAGCAGAGAGGTTTCGGCAACGCTGATAAATAATAAAAAGTAATCACCTGATATTTTGGGCAACATATTGGGAAGACTATATAAGATGCAATCGAGTCTATTGATGGCTTTTTGTACAGGGTGAAATCTGGCTTAAACAAAATAAAGCTCACAGGTTTAGCGCCCAAACATCGTCGATTGCTCAAGTTGTCTGTTTTATATTGACATTCATTAAATTACGCCTAAAAACAGTTGTAGACAAATGACAGAACCACAAAGTCCATTAAATTCAACTCCTTCTAATTTCCGTCCACCACTACCACCACCACCACCACCAAGACAAAATGTTGCTAACAATGCTAATGCTGGTACGCAAAAACCGCCATTATCAGCCGTAGATAGTACCAATGCTCAGGTTAATGCTCATCAACCAGCGCCTTTACCGCCCACTTCTGCTCATCAACCAGCACCTTTACCGCCCACTTCTGCTCATCAACCAGCGCGTTCTAGCTTTGGTAAAGACGTACAACCAACTTTAGAGAAATTAGTCCTAGAAGCCTACGAACAGGGAGCTTCGGACTTGCACTTAGGCGTTGGAGAAGTACCTCGTTTCCGCGAAAGGGGTCAAATTACTATTTGTCAGTATCCACAAACCGATGAGGCGACCTTTTTTAGTTGGATAGGAGAAATTCTGACCGTAGAACAAATTGAGAAATTTCGCGAGGAGATGGAGTACGACGGTGCTACCCAGTACGAGGGATTGGTGCGCGTGCGGATTAACATCTTTGTATCGCTAAATGGGCCAGCTATGGTCATGCGATTAATTCCCTTAAAAATCCTCTCAATGGATCAACTAAGTTTACCGCCAGTTTTCCGGGATTTGTGTCACTACCATAAAGGCTTGATTTTAGTGACTGGGCCAACTGGTTCTGGTAAGTCTACAACAATGGCAGCAATGATTGACTATATCAATAAAGAAATGCCTAAAAACATCATCTCGATTGAAGATCCGGTAGAATTTGTGCATAAAAGTCAAAAATCGTTAATTAAGCAAAGAGAAGTAGGCATTCATACTAAACAATTTGATAGCGCCTTAAAGGCTTCTTTACGCGAAGATCCTGACATTATTCTCATTGGAGAAATGCGCGATCGCGAAACTGTAAATACAGCCATCAAAGCCGCCCAGACTGGACACTTGGTTTTTGGTACTCTGCACACTAACGGCGCTGTTAAAACTATTGAGCGGATTTTGAACCTTTATAACCCCGACGAACAAGCACCGATGCGAATTCAAGTCGGTGAGTCTTTAGTTGCTGTAATTTCTCAAAGTTTGGTGAGAACTACCGATCGCAAACGAGCGGCAATCCATGAAATTATGATTAATACCGATGCAATTAAAGACTATATTTTGCGTAACGAAGTAGAAGAAGTAGAATCTATTATTCCTCGATGCAACTTTGAAGGAATGTGTACTATGAACCAGTCAATCTACAGACTCTACGAAGAAGGCAGAATTACCGAAGAAACCGCTTTAGAAGCATCGCCTAAACCCAATGAAATGGCGCAAATTCTCCGAGGTAGAGCTTAAATTATTTGCCTCGTTTGGGCTTTTTTAGAGACACCAAGGTTGTTGCTAGGCTGGAAAACTAATTGCTATTATAATGAGTAAGGTTGTGCTGCGACGTTGGTGACTGCCAATAATGTTTTTGATCTATGTTTTGTCCGATAAGGGAATCAAAACGTTTTGGCAGCAGTAAACCGGGCTTGTACCCGGAAACTTCAAGCTAAACGCCCCGATGCCCACCTGGTTTTACCAGGTCTAAAACTGAGGTAAGACGGCGTTGCGGTCAACTTTCTAATTAATACCACCCAGTATAAAATCTGTTGTTAGTAGTAGCAATCACCACAGAGCTAATTTATGCTCTGTTTTGCAATGTAATTACGGAAAAATAAGAGTAGTGCTATAAAACTTAAAACTACTACCTTTGACCTACTCGCCAAATGCTACTGCGAAGTTTAGTATCTAAAATTCGTTCTCCCTACCTATTTGCACCCTGGAAGCAAATAGATTTATGGCTGCTGGGCTTATGCGTGAGTATAACGCTGTTTGGCGGCATGATGATTCGCAGTACCGAATTAAACCAAGGACTTACCGACTGGTGGCAGCATTGGCTTGTAGGCGGCGTAGGATTAACGATCGCTATGCTGATTGCTCGGTGGCGTTACGAAAACTTGCTACAGTTGCATTGGATAATTTATGGCATTACCAATATCAGCTTAATAGCAGTAATGATAATTGGGACTACAGCTAAAGGAGCGCAACGCTGGATTACCGTAGGTGGCTTTAATCTCCAACCATCAGAATTTGCCAAAGTTGGAGTTATTATTACCTTGGCAGCAATTCTACACACCAAAACTGCCTCAACAATTCCAGCTTTTTTAAAGGCTTTAGCAATTACGGCTGTACCTTGGGCTTTAGTATTTTTGCAGCCAGACTTAGGCACTTCTCTGGTATTTGGAGCGATTACTTTGGGGATGCTTTACTGGGGAAATGCCAATCCGGGCTGGCTAATATTGCTAGTTTCGCCCCTTGTTTCGGTAATTTTATTTAATGTCTATTTACCTAGCTGGATAATTTGGACGATCGCCATGTCGATAATTGCTTTAGCTACCCTACCTTGGAAATGGATAGGAGCAGTAAGCGCCGTTGCAATTAACCTTGTAGCCGGAGAATTGGGCAGTTTGCTGTGGGGAGTATTAAAAGATTATCAAAAAGACCGGATTATTTTATTTCTCAATCCCGAAAAAGATCCCCTAGGTGGCGGCTATCATTTAATTCAATCGCGGATTGCGATCGGTGCGGGGGAAAAGTGGGGACAAGGGTTAAATAATGGTACTCAAACTCAGCTTAATTTTATTCCAGAGCAGCATACAGACTTTATTTTCTCAGCCATTGGGGAAGAATTGGGCTTTGCTGGCTGCTTAATGGTGTTATTGGCTTTTTGGCTAATTTGCTGGCGTTTGCTCCATATTGCCCAAACTGCTAAAGATAATTTTGGCTCGTTACTAGCCATTGGGGTGTTGTCAATGCTGGTATTTGAGGTAATTATCAACATTAGTATGACTATCGGTTTAGCTCCGGTAACGGGCATTCCTTTACCTTGGATTAGCTACGGGCGATCGGCAATGCTCACGAACTTTATTGCGATCGGGATAGTAGA
>JACCVJ010000273.1 GCA_013698215.1 Tatlockia sp.
CATTGCGCTCAAACAAATCCTCTCCCAACTTGGTTATCGTTTATTACTTGCTATCACTTTGGTTATCATTACGAACACCACGAACATCCTGATGTTCCTTGGTGGGGATTGCCTAAAGTTTTTCAAATGCAACGCGAAATTTAGAGGTTGTTTTCAGAGGCATTTGAGATCCCCCCCAACCCACGTCAACAAAGCGGGAAGCAGCGCAAACTACGCGCGTGAAGGTCTCCTTCCACAAAAGTTTGTAAGAGAGAGCTACACCGCTTTTTGACTCCCCTTGAAAAAGGGGGGAGAATTTAATATTAGTTAGGAAAAAAACTAGGGAAATAGAAATTCTTAACTACTAATAGTCGCAAGATATTCTTTTGATTCTTTAAGAAACGTTTTAAAAGTCTTTTGAGCCGTATCTAATAGTTGCACTCTTGATTAAAAAAGGTAGCTACGATATATCCCCGCTTTTTCAAAGGAGATGTTGATGAGACTGAAACTTGCAAAAAAAATTGTGTTGATACAATATAGATTCCCCCTTTTTTAAGAGGGAATCTACAAATATTACAAGTTACCAACTATACTTTTACAACATTCTCTAAGTTGTAAATAGAAAAAATCAGAGAATAACTTATAAAAATCCTGGTTTGTAGTTGTTTACTTTCCTGCTTGCAATCGCTTGACTAATTCATTAAAAGGTTGCCAATTGTCTTCATTCGCTATAGATTCCCATACTGATTCTATAACAGGTCGAAGTAAAGCTGTTTTAGGATTACTTTGCTGTAGTTGTTGGGCTACTTTTTCCATCTCATCAATAGGTAAATTTGACAAGCTTTGTTGATACAAGTTTTGCCATTTTGATAAAAGTTCTGCTGGAAGTTCCCCAAAGTTAAATATTAATGATTGCTCTCTCCAGCTAGGTGTAAACCTTTCTCGCAACTGAGTGAAAAAGTCATGATAACCAATCTGAGTATCTTTTAGCAGTTGAATTGTTACTTCTAGTAGCTCATCAGATTGGGGAAAGTTTGGACTTGTAAACCCTAACTTTTTCAACATCAAATGCTTGTATTCCAACTCATAATATTCGTAGAATTTTGCTAATCCTTCCGCCATAGCATCAATATCAATAACGGCGGCTAAAGGCTGCTGCAACGCTTCTAGATTTGTGCAACAAACGTCTGGTTGATTGCCGTAACTATAGCGCCTGTAATGGTCAAAATAAGCGGCTGTAAATTCCAAATCGTAGCTAGGAATAAAAGCATAGGGGCCATAATCAAAACTTTCGCCCGTAATTGACATATTATCGGTATTTAGTACGCCATGACAAAAACCTGCTGCCATCCATTGCGCGGCTAATTTGGCAACTCTGGCGACTAATTGGGCGTAAAAAAGTACGTATTGGTCGGGTTTATTGTGAATATCTGGATAATAATATTCAATTACATGGTCTAATAGCTTTTGAGTTAGGTCGGAACGATTGAGATGATGCAGTCGCTCGAAGGTACCAAAACGAATATGAGAATTGCTAAATCGTACCATTACTGACGATCGCGTTGGTGACGGCTCATCTCCCCGCCAGAGTTGTTCGCCCGTTTCTACTAAACTAAAGGTGCGAGAAGTCCTTACCCCCGTTTGATGCAATAATTCTGTTGCTAATACTTCCCGCACACCCCCTTTGAGCGTAAGTCTACCATCGCCGCCGCGAGAATAAGGTGTTTTACCCGAACCTTTAGTACCAAAGTCGTACAATTCCCCATCTGTACCGCGTACTTGTCCAAAAAGGAAACCTCTACCATCGCCCAAATCGGGGTTGTAGTAGCCAAATTGATAGCCGTGATAGCGTAATGCTAGTAAAGGCTGACGTTGAAACTTGCCAAAAGCTTCAATAAAATCATTATTTGTGACATTTTGCGGCTCTAATCCTAAAAGCGGTAATACCGAGTCGTTGCGAAAACGTAAGATTTGTTCGGGAAATTGCGCTGATTGAACTATATCGTAGTATTCATCGCCCAAGGATTCTATCGCGGATTCGTAATTGAGACTGAGTAAGAGATTAGTCATGGTAGTTTATTTGAGCAAGTTTTCTAATTCGTCTAAAAGCAAAGCTTCGGCTTCGGCTTCTGTAAGCTGCTGCATTTGGGCTACAGTAGGATCGATGTCTGCATTACTCTCTTTTAGATCAAAACTAGAGTTTTGGAGTAATTTTTCAGTTAAATAATCGGTAAGTTTGGCGACGGTGGGATAATCAAAAGCTAAGGTAGAGGGTAAAGTACAGCCTAAACTACTTTGCAATTGGTTTCGTAGCTCTACAGAAGTCAGGGAATCTATCCCTAAATCGGCAAATCCTTGATGAGCGTCTAGAGAATGAGGGGAATTTAATCCCAAAATTTTAGCAACAAGCGATCGCACATATTCAATTATTAGCTCGTGGCGTGTAGTTTTATTAGCATTCTCTAATTGTCTTAAAAAACTCTGTGGAGGGACATCCCCACAGATTTTTTGCTGCATCAATGCTGTTGTGGGTGGAGAGATGGCTAATTGGCTATAAAACGGAGAGTTTTTTTGCCACCACTGCGCCCAATCTATAGGTACTACCCCGACTTGACTAAACTCTGAAGAAAATAGCAATTGCTCTAAAACTTCTAGTCCTTGCTGGGGGTTAATTGTTCCCATTCCTTTGCTTTGCAACTGCTGCTCTAAATGGGGCTTGGCAGCTAGTCCTAATCCGCTCCAAGCCCCCCAATTAATACTTAATGTTAGGCTTCCTGCTTGATTGCGAGTATGCGCTAAGGCATCTAAAAAGCCATTGGCGGCGGCATAATTAGCTTGTCCTGCCGAGCCAAGGAGAGACGCTACTGAAGAAAACATGATAAAAAAGTCTAGGGGACAATTGCGCGTTAAAACGTGTAAATTCCATGCGCCTTGTACTTTGGGCGCAAGCACTTTCTCGAACCTTTCCCAGGTTTGCTGTTGTAAAATGCCATCATCTAATATTCCCGCCGCGTGGATTACTCCGCGTAAGGGAGGTAAAGATGCTATATCTGTCAGCACTTGAGCAAGTTGTGATGTCTTCGCAACATCGGCTTGGGCGACAATTACGTTTATATCGGCAAATTGGGCTTTTAATCGCTCTATGACTTCGATTGTGGGCTGGTTGCGCCCCACTAATACTAAATGCTTTGCGCCTTTATTAACTAAAAACTTAGCGACAAGTAAACCCAAGTCACCAATTCCACCAGTAATTAAATAGGTTGCATCGCTACGGATAGAGGAAGTATGAGTATTTTGGCAATGATGTGCGATCGCAATTTTACCAATATGTTTGGCTTGTTGCATATAACGAAAAGCATCAATCACTCGCTCTACGGGAAATATTTTACAGGGGAGAGGTTTAAGCTTACCTGCTGTAAACTGCATCGTTAGTTGGCGCAGCATGGCGGCGATTAAATCGGGTTGCTGTTGGGTTACTTGCAATAAATCAAAGACAAAATAAGCAGCATTGGGCTTTATTTGCTCTACTTGGGTTGCTTCCCAAATTCCCAATTTCCCAATCTCTACAAACCGCCCGTTATCTGCCAAAACTGAGAAACTTTTGGGGATAAATTCACCTGTCAGGCAATTAAGGACAATATCTACACCCTTACCATGAGTAATTTCGGTAATTTCATCAGCAAAATCTAGTGTCCGGGAGTTCATAATATGTTTTACTCCTATAGAACGCAAAAAGTGCCATTTGCTAGGAGATGCGGTAGCAAAAATTTCTGCTCCCATTGCTTGGGCTAAATGCACCGCCGCCAGCCCTACACCGCCTGTTGCTGCGTGAATTAATACTTTTTCTCCGGGCTGAATTTTGGCTAAATGATGCAAGCCATAGTAGGCGGTTAAAAATGCTCCAGGAATAGTTGCAGCTTCGGCAAAACTTAGCGATGCGGGGATAGATACAACTAAAGGAGCGTCAACGGTAACATATTGACTAAAACTACCAGACATCATTGCTAAAATGCGATCGCCTATTTGAAAATTATCTACGCCTTTACCAATTGCAACTATATTTCCCGCACACTCTAGCCCCAAAGCCCCCGCTCCCGGATACAAACCTAAAGCGTTTAACACATCTCGAAAATTTAGCCCCGTAGCTTGTACTTGGATTTCTACTTGACCAAAGCTAGGCACAGAGCGGGTTACACTCTGCCATTGCAAATTATCCAAGCTTCCCCGATGGGTAATAACGAGTTGATTGGAAGTAAGGGAAACTTCTTTTAGTTGGGGGTTAAAACTGCTCCTAACTAACCTTGCAACAGTCCGATTACCAGCTTTAAAAGCAATTTGAGCTTCATTTTGAGGATACCAAATTTCTGCAAATAACTCGCTTACTTCATTTTGGGGCGCAGTTTCATCTAAATCTATGTGGGTACAATTTAACTCTGGATGCTCTAAAGTAATTACTTTTCCCATTCCCCCTAAGCAAGAATTGGCAATTCCCGATGCTGAATTTGCGCTTCTAGTTACTAATATTAAACGCAGAGATTGAGAGCATTTAGCGGTTAATGCTTGGACTAAATGCAATGTACTACTACATCCCAGCTTTGTCGCTGCTTCTAAGTCAGCAATTGTTAGCTCGTTATAGATGCTGTCTAAACTCCACAAATGAATTGCACCGCTTAAGTTATGCTTTTTTTCGGCTAAATCTTGGAGCAACTGCTGAAAATGAGTTGAATTAGTAGGGTTTATTTGAAAATGCTGGGAATTTCGCTTGTATTCTTTACCAGGGAATACGAAAATACATTCTTGGTTTTGTGCTGTTAATAGTGTCGCCAACTCTTGCCCTAAGCCGCTATTATCTGCAAAAATTAGCCAGGTGCGATCGCATTTTTCACAAGTATCTATTTTTTGACGCTCCTGAATTTGCCATTCCACTGTATATAACCAATCTTGCCACGATTGAGTTTTTCCGAGTAGCGCTTTACGGCTGGCTTGTTTGGAAACTAAACCATTGATTTCAACTACCAAGTTGCCAACATCATCGTATAAGTAGACATCGGCGACAATTTCTTGTAAGTCATGGTTGGGGCGGAGTTTGACATAACTCCATACATTTTTACCTGGATGACTATAAACGCGCAGACTTGCAAAACCTCCAGGTAAATAAGTCTTTCCTTCTGGAAGTATGGCAAATATTACCTGAAAACAAGCATCTAGCAAAACTGGGTGAATTTGATAAGTTGCTAATTCTTCTTTTAGACAAATCAAACCTAAAGCGGCTTCGGCTTTTCCCCATAGCTGTTTAATTGCTCTAAAGCTTAACCCGTATGCAATTCCGCGCTCTTGACATTGCAAATAGTGAGTTTCTACAGCTATTTCGCTAGTAAATTTACTCCGTAACTCGGCAATATTTACTTGTTTGGGTATATCTAGAGTAACTACAATTTTTCCTGAAGTATGCAGCGTCCAATTTTC
>JACCVJ010000328.1 GCA_013698215.1 Tatlockia sp.
TATTCTAAATGATACCTTTTGATTATTCCCTAGATTTTAAAACTATTGATTTTCGCGATCGCCCGGATCTTTATCGAGTCGGTAAAGGCGAACAGGGCGTACTTTTAGTAGAACCTTACAAGTCTGAGATTCTCCCCTATTGGCGATTTAAAAATCCCGAAATTGCCCAGCAATCAAGTAAAAAAATCTATGAGATGTTTTTAGAATATCTTGACAAAGATGACTTTGTGGGGGCAGATATGGCGCGTAAATTTATCCAAATGGGTTATACGCGATCGCGCAGGTATGCAAATCATAAAAGTGGCAGAAAGTACAAGCAAAATCCTCAAAAAGAACTAACAAAAGCCGCCGTAATGGCAGCAAGACAAGAGATTTTACCCAATGAAGTAGATCCAATTAAAGCCGAATCGGCGGCAATATTTAAACTAAAGTGGACAGAGGCAAAAACTAATCCTAAATACCTCCAGTTGCTTGCCAAACATAAGCAAATGTACGAAAAAGAGTAAGTAAAACTAGAAATATTTATTTGTGGCTTTAAACTCGATGATTTGGTTACATCCGATAAGTGGATTAATAATTGTTGGATTAGCGGCGGTGGTGGCAACTTATGGGTGGCGCTACCGCAACGCCAGACTAGGTAAAAGTGGACTGGATGTAATGCAAACTTTTAATATGCAAAAAGTTCACAAATATCTAGGTCTTAGCTTATTATCTTTAACTACAATTGTGTGGCTGCTAGAGGAATTTGCTTTAAAGTTAGTTTCTGGTGCTACTCATGGCTTAAGTGCGATCGCGCTTGTGATTTTACTATTTACTAGCGCCACAATTATTTTACGTTTCCGCCGCCGCCAGTGGGCAATTCCCGTACATTTAACGTTGAATGCCTTGATTGTCGTGCTATTAATGGTGCAGTTATTGTCAGGATTAAGGCTAATTAACCAATCAATACGTATTATTAGCAAGATTGCCGATGCTCAACAATTAAAACTATAAGCATCGACAAATCAGCCATTAGCTCCGTTTTTCATTTAAAGCTATAGGTTCGTTTGGAGATCGCACGGGTGGATTAGAGTAAAAACTAGCAATTAAAGCCACCATTAACCACCAAACTGTATTAATCTCAGGACGATACCAAACTGTGTCTACGGCTCCATGAGCCAGCATACCGACAATAACTGCCGTCGCCCCAATTAACCAAAAACCTTCACGACTTCTTGTTTCCCGCAGCTTCCTTAGTTGCACCCAGCCTTGATTTAAGGTGACAACTAATAACCATAAGAAACACGCCAAACCAACAAACCCTGTTTCTACAGCAATTTCTAGCAGCACAGAGTAGGCACTTAAAGCCGTAAACCGGGGGCGCTGGTAGAGAGGATAAATTTTATTAAAAGCATTATTACCAGGGCCGATACCCAAAAACGGGCGATCGCGGATCATCTCAATTACCGCCGCCCAAACATTTTGGCGGAAATTATTACTACTGTCGCCTCTACCCGCAAAAATACTAAAAACGCGATCGCGCAACGATTCGCTTAAGACTATTGCAGCGATTAATAAAATAGCCAAACTACCAATAAAAATTGCGATCGCCCATTTTCGCCAAAAACTCGGCAAGTATTGCGCCCACCACTGGCGCAGCAAAAATACCACCGCTACCATTGCTACTACTACAGCAATCCAACCGCCACGACTACCAGTAAAAGCCAAACAAGCAGCATTGACTAAAAACATAGTTAGCGCTAAAACTTTTGCCGTCCACCTCTGCCACGCAAATATCGCCACAAAACTTAAAATTAAGGCAGGTAACAAGTACCCCGCCAGTAAATTAGGATTGCCTAAATAACTATAAACTCGCGTTGCAGTGGCTTGGGTTGAAGTTGGATCGTTCCAAGTTGCCAGAGGTTCTACCTTATCGAACCATTGCTGTACCCCATAGACGCTGACAATTAGAGCAACATGGAGGTATACGCCAATTACGAGACTTCGCAGCCGAGGAAATCGCAGCACCCGCGCTGACAACGCAAATAGCAATAAATAAGAAGTTAGCTTCATTAGCCCCGCAAAAGCATCAGCCTTGACAGGCGATAAAGCCGTTGCAACCGTAGCAATTGCCCAATATAGCAATACTAACCAATGAATTGGGGTAACTTTGGTTTTGGCATCGTCTGCCACAGTTAGTAGTATCCAAAAACTACCACAGGCAAGCAGCAACACTTTGACTAAATCGTTAGATACAAAAGGCGCTAGTCCTATTGCCAAGCTAACTAATAAAGCCCCCAAGGGTTCTGACCATTGCATCAACCAGCTACTTTGTCGCCAGTTGCGTAGTAGTCCGACGAAACGGTGCAGGTAACTGGCGTTTTGCCACTGTTGCAGGGGCAGGTTGTGGAGAGTAAATTGTTGCCAAATTAAATTCATAAGGTAAAAAGCTGGGATTAAATCAAAAGGGCAGGGTATTTAATTTACGCCCAACCAAAGAGGTTAGTGCTGAAGCTTATTATCCATAATTTCTAGCTAGGAATTATTTTTTAGTTTCTCCAAGTTAGGCAGACTCAATAAATAACGATAGCCAGAGTCTGGGATCAATTCAATCGATATTTCCCCACCATGCAATTGCGCCAAATAACAACTAAGAGAAAGGCGCAGTTCGCCAAGAGAGTACAATTGTTTGAAAATTTGTCGATTACTTTGGGCTATAACCTCCGCTTCTATACTATCCTCGTTGTCTATTGAGCTATAGGCATCGTTCGGTACAGCCACTTCATCCTCTGACGGTGGCAATAAGTTTGTGTTACTTCGATCGCCATCTATTTCAGCCTCCTCGCCCTGCAAAAGTTGAGACTTGTTAAGGGCTGGCAACCTAGTAAACAAAGGTTCAATATCCGTCAAACCATCTCCTAGCCAGGGATGGGAAACTGAGACGGCAATTTTTCTACTATCGGTCGAACTAAAAATATGAACGCGAATATTGCTGCCAGTGCTGGTAGATTGAATGATGCTAAAAAGTAAGTGATACAACAGTTGCCGGACTTTTTCTTTATCTATAACCCAAGTACGAGGGCGATCGCGTTCTACAGATAAACGAATTTGTTGTTCTTTGCGTTTTGCCCCCTCTTCTAAGCTATGGGCTACTTGCTGACACAGCATTTCAATATCTACTGTGGCTAAATCGAGGTCTTCAATTTTGCTCGTTATCTCTCCTAGTTCGGAAATTTCGTTAACTAACGATAGTAAGTAGCGTCCGCTTTTTTGAATAATCTCTAGATATTCCTTTTGTTTGCTCATCAAGGGGCCATAAATTTCCCGACTCAATACTGTTGCCATTCCGAGTATGGATGTTAGAGGCGTGCGGAGTTCTTGAATTAGCTGCTCTAATAGTTCAAGTTTGACTTTTAGAGTTTCGGTAACTACTTCTCCCGGACAAAATTGTTTTTCTGGCGCAGCTAAAGAATCCTGGGGTATGTCAGCTTTAGCTTTTACCTTGTCTAAAATTGATTTTGTTAGGGTTTCTTGGTGATCGCAAGCTTGAGATGAATTACCCGGATACTTTTTTAAGGTTTCTGGCTCAGAGTTGCGATCGCGCAACCATTGACGCTCAAACTCGCTCATACTCCAACGGGCAATAATTTCCAAACTTTGAATGTCTTTAGAGGTGAAGGTGCGCGGCGACTGCTCCATAATCGAAATCGCCCCTAAGCAGTTGCCTTGAGCATCAATTAGGGGTACTCCTAAGTAAGCACGAATGCCGTATTGCTGCACCAACATCTTGCTGGCATAATCTGGAGATAAAAGCGTGTCGTTAATCGCTAAAGCTTGATGATTTTCAACTACAATGTTGCAGAAAGATTCGGTTCGTGGTAGCTGGCGCTCTTGAGCAATTTTATTCATCAATCCCAGCCGCGATAAACCTACGGCAGATTTGAATAAGTGACGGCGGCGATCCACAAATCCTAGTATACAAATCGGTGCATCCAACAACTCCGCCGCCGTTTGAGTGGCTTCTTCAAAAACTGGGATAGTTTGAGCTTCGAGCAATCCAAGCTCTGACAAGGCTTTAAGCCTTTGCTTTTCCTGATCCACTATCGCACTTACCGATTTGACTAATCGACCAACTAGCCTATTTCCAGATTTTACCATCACTTATTCCTATCTCGACCCCTGCCGAACAATGTGTATTCGAGCTTGACTCATCTTTGCAGCCAATCTATTGTTCTTAGGATTCCCTAAATACAGTCAAGATCAACATTGCTTAGATAAATTCTGCGAACTTTATTGCTCTTGAGCCAAATTCTTACTTTTTGCAGGCTGAAAAACGCTACTTATATCATCTTTCGTTAGCCTTGTTGCGCGTGGTAGCTGCATAGCTCAAAGGCAAATGTAACCTAATTAAGAAGTCTATTGATAGTCAAAGGCAAATATTCCCCCTGTAGACCGATGAAATTTAGGTATAAAAAAGCAAGATTTGTAATGTTAGCAAAAATAATTATATAACTTCTGTATTTGCGCTAACTTTGTTCACATCGCAAGACGGAGGAAAAAAAATGGCATTAGGTTTAAACAAACGGGCAGTGGGTGTATTTAACACTCGCTCTGAAGCAGAACACGCGCTTCACGAATTAAATAATTCGGGTTTTCCAATGAACAAAATCTCGGTTATTGCCAAAGACAATAACCAAGACGATATTGAAGGGGTTGATGTTCAAGACAAAGTAGGCAACAAAGCCGATGAAGGAGCTAGCGCTGGAGCGCTGACAGGTGGAGTGTTAGGTGGTGCTACAGGCTTACTTGTCGGCTTAGGAGCTTTAGCAATTCCTGGTGTGGGCCCGATTGTATTAGCTGGTGAAATAGCAACAGCGATCGCTACAACCTTAGCTGGTGGAGCTATTGGCGCGGCGGCGGGTGGTTTAATTGGGGCTTTAGTTGGCTTAGGAATTCCTGAAGAAAGAGCCAAGACCTATAACGCTCGCGTGTCTAGAGGTCATTACTTAGTAATGGTAGA
Source organism: Tatlockia sp. (assembly GCA_013698215.1). Taxonomy (GTDB): domain Bacteria; phylum Cyanobacteriota; class Cyanobacteriia; order Cyanobacteriales; family Chroococcidiopsidaceae; genus Aliterella. The sequence continues at coordinate 5,000 of JACCVJ010000328.1, forward strand.
CGGTAACGAGGCGGAAATTGCTAGAGCCGAAGCAGTTTTGACAGGTAGAGGAATTGAAGACTTTGGCATCTACGATATACCAGGTAGCACAACGGCGGTTCCTACAGCAACGGCAGGTTACGCACCAGATACATTAAATACCACTACTACAGCTACGGGCGTAGTTAGCGATCATAACGCTACGACAGGCGATCCTAGAGTAGTAATTGTCGATCGTCGCGAAGAAATTTAGTTACAACAATACATTTTCCCCCTTTTTCAGGGGTTCAAGGGGGAGCGTTCGGCTAAAACAATTAGCCTAAGCGATCGCTCACCGAGCAAATAAAAAAAGTTACGAGGTAAAAATGAAAAAATTTATTCCTTTAATAATTGGCAGCTTTCTAGTTGTCGGCACAGTTGGTTGTCAAGACACTGCCAAAACCAGCGCTGACGCGCCTAATAATGCCGGAGAAACTGTTGCAGCGCCAAAAACGGACGATGCCGCCCAAATTCAAAATGATGCCACTAGCGAAGTTCGTAGAGATCAGCTAAATTCTGATATCAGAGCGCGAGAACAGCGCAACAATGCGAGTGGTGGCGATGCTGATAGAACTGAAGGAGACTTGCAAAGCGAAGTGCGTAGTAAGTTAGAGGCAAATCTTCCCGCAAGTCAGTTAGGGGTTGAAGCAGAAGACGGTGTAGTAACTGTAAGTGGTACGGTTCCCACCGAGGAACAGTTGCAAAGAGTTGAACCTTTGGCAAAAGAAATTAAAGGAGTAACTAGCGTCAAAGTTAACGTTCAAGTTAAGCCAGCAAAACCTACTAATTAATTAGAAAAAGGCTATACACAAAGGGTTAGGGGTATTCCCTGCCCTTTTTTTATTGTTTAATTTCTTCAATTATCAATCGCCTAAGTACAAGATTTTTAAAATTTCAAAGGAGGAGAAAATATTTTCTCCTCCTATACTTAAGCGCTTATTTCAAAACAAATCTAGTTAGAGTGTGCTTCTACAGGAACTTTGTTCGCACCAGGCTTGTTACCATCGGAAGTAAGACTTTCACCCTCAATAAATGAGCGCAGCATCCAAGCCATTTCTTCATGCTGCTCCATCAACCCAGTTAGAAAATCGGCTGTACCTTGGTCGCCCAATTCTTCACCAGCTTGATCTACGTGTTCGCGCAAGTTGCGGATAATTTCCTCATGGTCGTCTACCAACTGCGATACCATCTCTGTAGCTAGAGGAATATTGTCTGATTGCTCTTTGATAGAACCATATTCTAGAAATCCTGCGGCTGTACCTACAGGGAAAAACCCTAAAGTGCGGACGCGCTCAGCTAGGGAATCTATGTTAATTGTCAATGCTTTGTAGTGTTCTTCCCATAACTGGTGCAAAGAACGAAATTGAGGGCCAACTACATCCCAATGAAATTTTTTTGT
>JACCVJ010000342.1 GCA_013698215.1 Tatlockia sp.
TATGCCTTTCTTGACCGGCTAGTCAGTCTGGCCTTACCCCGAATTCGAGACTTTCGTGGCGTTAGTCCTAAAAGCTTTGACGGTCGCGGCAATTATACCCTCGGTGTTAGAGAGCAGTTGATTTTTCCAGAAGTCGAGTACGACAGAGTTGACCAGGTCCGTGGCATGGACATTTCCATCATCACTACAGCCAAAAACGATGAAGAAGGCCGCGCCTTACTTAAAGAAATGGGAATGCCTTTTCGGGAGCAATAAATTTATAAAGAGGAAACGATGGCGGCTAACGACACAATTGCAGATATGCTGACGCGCATCCGCAACGCCAATATGGCACGGCATCAGGTAACGCTCGTGCCAGCAACAAAAGTAACTCGTAATATTGCTAAAGTGCTGCAAAGCGAAGGCTTTATTGCCGAAGTTGGCGAAGAAGGTGAAGGAATCAAATGCAACTTGACGATCGCTTTGAAATACAAAGGCAAAAGTCGTCAACCCTTAATTAATGCTTTAAAGCGGATTAGTAAACCAGGTTTGCGCGTCTACGCCAACCACAAAGAGCTACCGCGCGTACTAGGTGGCATCGGCATTGCGATTATTTCCACTTCAAGCGGCATCATGACCGACCGCGAAGCCCGCCGTCAAGGACTGGGGGGCGAAATTCTGTGCTACGTCTGGTAGAACCATTAGCGGAACTATTACCGCTAATAAATAGGAGTAAGTAGTTATGTCTCGAATTGGTAAGCTGCCCATTACTGTACCCAGTAAAGTCACTGTAACGATTGATGGGTCACACGTTGCGGTTAAAGGGCCAAAAGGCGAACTTTCCCGCATTCTTTCTAACGAAGTAACGGTAGAACAAGAAGGCGATACCCTACTTGTTAAGCGGCGCGACGAATCCCGCCCCGCCCGGCAAATGCACGGTTTGTCGCGTACTTTAGTTGCCAACATGGTTGAAGGAGTCTCCCAAGGATTTCAGCGCCGTTTGGAAATTCAAGGCGTAGGCTACCGCGCTCAAGTTCAAGGACGTACCCTAACTTTAAACGTAGGCTACAGCCATCCGGTAATCATTGAACCCCCCGACGGCGTGACAATTGCCGTAGAAACAAACACCAACGTCATAGTTAGTGGTTTTAATAAAGAAGAAGTCGGCAATACCGCCGCCAAAATCCGCGCCGTTCGTCCTCCCGAACCTTATAAAGGTAAAGGTATTCGTTATGCCGGAGAAGTGGTTAGACGTAAAGCTGGTAAGACAGGTAAGAAGTAAAAATGAAACTCACTCGCCATCAATCAAAAGTCCGCCGACACCGCCGCGTTCGTGGCAAAGTTTTCGGCAACCAAGAACGCCCTCGCTTGGCAGTTTTTCGCTCTAATCAACATATTTATGCTCAAGTCATAGATGATACTCAGCATCAGACTATGGCTGCCGCTTCTACGATCGAAACGGCAGTGAAGTCTTTAGAATTAGGTGCAAGTTGCGCCGCTTCTACCGAAGTCGGAAAACTCATTGCCGCTAGAGCCATAGAAAAAGGCATCTCCAAAGTTGTATTTGACCGGGGCGGAAACCTCTATCACGGTCGGATTAAAGCCCTGGCTGAAGCCGCACGGGAAGCTGGGTTAAATTTTTAAAGCCAATATTTACTAAGGAATACAAGTTATGGCAACCGAACGGCGCAAAAACAAGCGCACTAAAGAAAAAGAAACTACTTTTCAAGAGCGGGTAATTCAAATTCGCCGCGTTAGTAAGGTAGTTAAAGGTGGTAAAAAACTTAGCTTCCGAGCCATTGTAGCGATCGGCAACGAACGCGGTCAAGTTGGTATTGGTGTTGGTAAAGCTGGAGATGTCATCGGCGCTGTTAAAAAAGGCGTAGCGGATGGCAAAAAACACCTAATTGATGTGCCAATTACTAAAAGTAACTCTATTCCCCATCCTACAAATGGTGTCGGCGGTGGTGCAAAAGTTATGATGCGTCCGGCGGCTCCAGGAACAGGAGTAATTGCTGGTGGAGCCGTCCGTACTGTATTGGAATTAGCTGGGGTTCGCAATATCTTAGCAAAACAACTTGGCTCAAATAATCCGCTCAACAATGCACGAGCGGCAGTTAATGCGCTTTCTACTCTCCGCACAATGTCTGAAGTAGCTACTGAGCGCGGCGTACCCATTGAAAATCTTTACACTACTTAACCACCATGCGATTAAACGATGCCAAGCCACAAAAAGGCTCAAGAAAACGCTCTAGCCGTCTAGGGCGAGGAATTGCTGCCGGACAGGGAGCTAGTGCGGGTAAGGGGATGCGCGGACAAAAGGCTCGTTCTGGTAGCGGTACTAGACCCGGCTTTGAAGGTGGACAGCAGCCTTTATATCGGCGCGTTCCTAAGTTGAAAGGCTTTCCGCTCATTAACCGGAAAGTTTACACTACAGTTAATGTCTCTAAACTTGCCGCTTTAGCTGCCAATACCGAGGTAAACGTTGCTTCTTTAAGAGCCGCAGGGATTCTGACGGCATTTAAAGGCTCGTTGAAAATATTGGGAGATGGCGAACTAAGTGTACCGCTTACAGTTCAAGCCGCCGCTTTTACAGCATCGGCGAGAAGCAAAATTGAAGCGGCTGGGGGCAGTTGTCAAGTAGTGTAACCAGGCTAAATTTTTAGCACGTTTTAGCCTTTAACAACGCAGTGCCAAAATAATTTAAAAGGTACTTTATGATTAGTCGAGATAAAGCCCCAACTGCTCAAGAAACTTTTAAGCAAATGGCACAAACCGCCGGACTTAGGGGACGGTTGTTTGTCACCATTGGAATATTAATATTGGCGCGTCTCGGTGTATTTTTACCCATACCAGGAATTAACCGCGACCAATTTACCCAAGCCGTACAAAATAATAACGCGATTATTGGCTTTTTAGACATCTTTTCTGGGGGTGGACTTTCTACGTTGGGCATCTTTGCTTTAGGCATTTTGCCCTACATTAACGCCTCAATTATTATTCAATTGCTAACGGCGGCAATCCCAGCTTTAGAAAATTTACAAAAAAATGAAGGGGAAGCTGGGAGGCGGAAAATATCGCAAATTACCCGCTATGTTTCTTTTGGTTGGGCAGTTTTGCAGAGTAGTTTTATTGCTGCTATTTGGGTACGTCCTTTTGCGATCGTACCAGGGCCAGCTTTTGTGATTCAAACGGCGATCGCCCTGATCGCAGGTTCTATGTTCATTATGTGGGCATCAGAACTAATTACCGAGCGCGGAGTTGGAAATGGCGCGTCTTTGCTGATTTTCGTCAACATTGTTGCGGCTTTACCCAAGTCTTTGGGCGATACTATTACTTTTGCTCAAACTGGTGGTAGAGCCGCCGTAGGTAGGGTTGTTGTCCTCCTATTGGTGTTTCTAGTTACTATTGTTGGCATTGTTTTTGTTCAAGAAGCCAGTCGCAAAATTCCCATCCTTTCCGCTCGTCGCCAAGTTGGGAGAAAAGTTCAAGAAGAACGGCGCAGTTACCTACCTTTGCAGTTAATTCAGGGGGGAGTAATGCCGATTATTTTTGCTTCTAGTATCTTGATTTTGCCAGCATTTTTAGCTAACGCGACCGGAAATCAAACTTTAAGCAACATTGCAAGTAACTATCTTAGTCCTGGTGGTTCTGCTCCTTGGGCTTACGCTTTAGTTTACCTAGTCTCCATTGTTTTCTTTAGTTATTTCTATGCGTCTTTGATTGTTAACCCTGTCGATATGTCGCAAAACTTAAAGAAAATGGGCGCTAGTATCCCTGGGATTCGTCCGGGAAAAGCAACTAGCGAATATGTAGAAAGGGTTCTTAATCGCTTAACTTTACTAGGTGCGTTGTTTTTAGGGACAGTAGCAATTATCCCCACGGCGGTAGAAAGTGCGGTAGGTGTACCAACTTTTAGAGGGTTGGGGGCAACTTCCTTGCTAATTCTCGTCGGTGTGGCAATTGATACGGCAAGGCAAGTTCGCACTTATGTGATCTCGCAGCGCTACGAAGGAATGGTAAAACAATAGTGGCAAGATTGATTTTTCTGGGCCCACCTGGTGCTGGTAAAGGAACTCAGGCTTTAGTGTTGGCTCAAAAATTGCAGATTCCCCATATATCTACTGGAGATATTTTGCGTCAGGCGTTGACAGCGCGATCGCCTTTAGGCATTGAAGCGCAAAGTTATATGGATCGTGGCGAACTTGTCCCAGACAATTTAGTTCAAGCGATGGTGGAAGAACGCCTCCAACAAAGCGATATCAATTCTGGTTGGATTTTAGATGGGTTTCCCCGCACTGTCAGCCAAGCAGAGTTTTTAGCCGGATTGCTGCAAAAGCTCGGTCATTTTAGCGCTCAAGTCATCAACTTAGATGTACCAGACGATATTTTGATCGAGCGGCTTTTAGGTCGCGGTCGTCCTGACGATACAGAAGAGGTGATTCGCCGCCGCTTGCAGATTTACCACGCCGATACTAAACCGTTAATTGGCTTTTATAGCGATCGCCAACAACTCGTTTACGTCAACGGTAACCAACCCCTAGAAGCCGTTAACACCGATCTCCATCAAGTAATAACCGCTTAGTTGACAAATACACCTTAATTTGATATTGAACTTTAGCCCGATGCTAGATAAGATATATTAATAAAAGGTGGAATTGTTTTAATCGTTATGCTATACCGCCCTTAGCTGTGGGTAGTTCAACAGCCAGTAGAATTGAGGAAAATATCACTTGTCTAAACAAGATTTGATTGAAATGGAAGGCACGGTCACAGACTCGTTGCCTAACGCGATGTTTAGAGTATCGCTTGATAATGGCTTTGATGTGTTGGCTCACATCTCAGGGAAAATTCGTCGTAATTACATCAAAATTTTACCAGGCGATCGCGTCAAAGTTGAATTGACACCCTACGACTTAACTAAAGGCAGAATTACCTACCGCTTGCGGAAAAAGTAGTTAAATCAAATTGTTTAATATTTCTTTCTGTAAATGTGGTATAATTTAGAGTTTGTAATAAAGCAACAGCAATGAAAGTTAGAGCTTCAGTCCGTCGAATTTGTGAAAAGTGTAGCGTTATTCGCCGTCGCGGTCGAGTAATGGTAATTTGTACTAACCCAAAACACAAGCAGAGACAAGGTTAGACCGTTAAATACAAAAATTATTTATCGAGTTTTTTAGCACCGCCAAATTAGGGAGAAAAAACGTGGCACGGATTTCTGGTGTAGACCTTCCGCGTGATAAGCGTGTCGAAATCGGTCTTACTTACATATATGGAATTGGATTATCGCGGTCAAAGAACATTTTGACCACTACCGGGGTAAATCCAGACACTCGGATTAAAGATTTAAGCGATGCTGACGTTACCGCCTTACGGGGTGCGATCGAAGCTTACCAAGTTGAAGGAGACTTGCGCCGCTTAGAATCAATGTCGATCAAGCGGTTAATTGATATTGGAACTTATAGAGGTCGCCGCCATCGGATGGGTTTACCCGTGCGCGGACAAAGAACTCGTACCAATGCGAGAACCAGGCGCGGTAGACGGCAAACCGTTGCTGGGAAGAAAAAAGCACCCAGTGGCAAGTAACAATAGTTAGTTCCTTTACTCAGCATTATTTAGCTTACTTTCAGTTATGGCGCGACAAACAAACAAAAAACCTGGAGCTAAAAAGCAAAAGCGCAATGTCCCCAACGGCATCGCTTTTATCCAGTCTACTTTTAACAACAGCATCGTCACGATCGCCGATCAAAATGGCGATGTAATTTCTTGGGCATCTGCCGGATCTAGCGGTTTTAAAGGCGCGAAAAAGGGAACTCCCTTTGCAGCCCAAACCGCCGCCGAAAGTGCCGCCCGTAGAGCCGTAGATCAAGGAATGCGGCAAATAGAAGTTATGGTAAGCGGACCTGGATCGGGTCGAGAAACAGCAATTCGAGCCTTGCAAGGAGCAGGACTTGAAATTACGCTAATTCGGGATATTACCCCGATTCCTCACAACGGTTGCCGTCCACCCAAGCGCCGTAGAGTCTAAAAAAGCCCTATTACTCTATAGGCATCAACAAGCAAAGGTAAATACTCTGCCCAATAGTGGCAGCTAATATAAGGGAGGTTACTCCGTGGCGCAATATCAAATTGAATGTGTCGAGTCTAATACACAGGAACACCGGAGTCTATATAGTAAATTTGTCCTGGAGCCTCTCGATCGCGGTCAAGGCACTACGTTGGGTAACGCTCTAAGGCGAATTTTGCTGTCAAACCTAGAAGGTACGGCAGTTACCGCCGTTCGGATTGCTGGAGTGAATCACGAATTTGCGACCATTCCAGGAATGCGGGAAGATGTATTAGAAATCCTGATGCGGATGAAAGAAGTAGTTTTAAAAAGCTACTCCTCTCAACCCCAAATTGGAAGACTATTAGTTACCGGACCAACCATAGTTACCGCCGCTCACTTTGACTTACCTTCAGAAGTCGAAATCGTCGATCCCAATCAGTATGTAGCAACCTTAGCCGAGGGTGCGAAACTAGAAATGGAATTTCGCATCGACAGAGGTAAAGGCTATCGGACAATCGAACGGAGCCGCGATGACGCGACAGCCTTAGATTTTCTCCAAATTGATGCCGTATTTATGCCCGTTCATAAAGTCAACTACAGCGTTGAAGATGCCCTTGTAGATGGCTCGGCGGCAAAAGATCGGCTAGTTTTGGAAATTTGGACAAATGGCAGCGTGACCCCCCAAGAGTCGCTCTCGGCAGCCGCTAGTATTTTAGTTGAATTATTTAATCCACTAAAAGATATTTCTCTAGAGGCAATGCAAGACGAGTTGCCCACCGATGAAGATCCTACTAGCCAAATTCCCATTGAAGAATTGCAACTGTCGGTTAGAGCTTACAACTGCCTCAAACGAGCGCAAGTAAACTCCGTTGCCGATTTATTGGATTACACCCAGGAAGATTTGCTAGAAATTAAAAATTTTGGTCAAAAATCTGCTGAAGAAGTAATCGAAGCCTTGCAAGTTCGCTTAGGTATTACTTTACCTCACGAAAAATCACCTAAACCTAGCTAGAATTTCCGTCCACCTTCTAACTAATTACTCCCTAATTGTTATGCGCCACCGCAATAGTATCAGCAAACTTGGCAAACCCGCCGACCAACGCCGCGCTCTATTAAGAGCTTTGACTACAGAATTAATCCGGCATGGTCGGATTACGACAACTAAAGTTAGAGCCAAAGCCCTGCGCCAAGAAGCAGAAAAAATGATTACTTTAGCTAAAGATGGTTCTTTAGCCGCTCGTCGTCAAGCGATGGGCTTTATTTACGACAAGCAATTGGTTCATGCTTTATTTGAGCAAGTTCAAACTCGCTACGGTAGCCGCAATGGTGGCTATACCCGCATTCTGTCAACGATGCCCCGTCGTGGCGATAATGCACAAATGGCAATTATTGAACTTGTGTAAGCTAAAACATGGTTGCCTTGCCGTACCAAACCCCTAAACAGAAAGTCGCCTTGGTAATTCAATACTTAGGTACTGATTTTTATGGCTGGCAAAGGCAGCTACAGCAACGTACTGTGCAAGGGGAGATTGAAAAAGTCCTAAAAAAGGTTTTGGGATATCAAGTCACTTTGCACTGTGCGGGAAGGACGGATACAGGGGTTCATGCTGCTGCTCAAGTTGCCCATTTTGAGCATAATAGCTTGATTCCCTCCCAGCGCTGGGCATCGGTGTTAAACGGTTACTTACCCACCGATATTTTGATTCGGGCAAGTGCGGCAGTTAGCGAGTCTTGGCACGCTCGTTTTAGCGCCCAATGGCGGCGATATCGCTATACGCTTTATACAGGCGTTAGACCAAACTTGTTTGTTAGTCCGTTTAGTTGGCACTATTATTATGCGCCTCTAGATGAATCAGAGATGCAAGCGGCATTAAAGACCCTGCTGGGAACTCATCACCTAGCCGCCTTTCACCGGACAGGCTCAAGGCGATCGCATTCTTGGGTAGAAGTGCAACAAGTAAAGTGCGATCGCGCTTTAGACTTTATTCATATTGAAATTCAAGCAAATGGGTTTTTGTATGGCATGGTGCGGCTGCTTGTAGGGCTACTGGTACAAGTAGGTACAGGCAAGCGGAGTCTGGATAACTTTACGGAGCTTTGGCAGCAAGAGCGTCGAGAAGAAGTAAAACACGCCGCCCCCGCTTGCGGTTTGTGTTTGCTAAGAGTTGGCTATGAAGACTCTCCTTTTCCGCCAGAAGTCTGGTATGACACCATGCCTAAATTAGTTTTGCCCTCTACTTAGTCAGGCAACGCTACTCAATTAAATTTTACAGGATACTTAAAAAATGGAAAAAACTTATCTTCCACCTCAAGACACTATCAACCGCGACTGGTATATAGTTGATGCCGCAGACCAACGCCTGGGACGACTAGCTAGTGAAATTGCAATGGTTTTACGCGGCAAAAACAAGCCCGAATTTACTCCACACATGGATACAGGCGGGTTTGTAATTGTCGTTAATGCTGAAAAAATAGTAGTTACAGGCAAAAAGCGCACTCAAAAGCTCTATCGCCGTCACTCTGGGCGACCGGGGGGAATGAAAACCGAGACTTTTGCTAAACTTCAAGCCCGGATTCCTGAGCGGATTATTGAGCAAGCAGTTAAAGGAATGCTGCCTAAAAGTAGTTTGGGTAAGCAACTATTTACGAAGCTAAAAGTCTATGCTGGTGGCGATCATCCCCATTCGGCACAACAACCCCAAGAGCTAAAAATTCAAACAATTCCCGGAGCAGATAAGTAATGCAAGCAGTAGAAGCTAATAGCGGTCGTGCAGTGTACTGGGGTACAGGTCGCCGCAAGTCATCGGTAGCACGGGTACGTCTAGTACCAGGTAGCGGTCAATTGACCGTTAATAACAAACCAGGCGAGTTATATTTTCAGTTCAACGCTAATTATATTTCTGTCACCAAAGCACCCCTAGAAACTTTGGGATTAGAAAATGAGTATGACATTTTAGTAAATGCTCATGGTGGTGGCTTAACTGGGCAATCAGACTCAATTCGCTTGGGAGTTGCCCGTGCTTTATGTAAGCTTGATCCTGACAACCGCCCACCTTTGAAAAAAGAAGGCTATCTCACCCGCGATCCACGAGCCAAAGAGCGGAAGAAATACGGATTGCACAAAGCTCGTAAAGCTCCTCAGTTCTCGAAGCGTTAAATTAAAAATCTAAAGTTTTGGGCTTGGATGAATTCAGGGCGCGGAAATAATTAAGCATGATTTCAAAACCAATGCTAGAGACGTTGCATTGCAACGTCTCTAAAAACCGGATAACAGCGATCGCAGCTACAATAAATTAAGTAAATTCTTCACTAAAACAATGGCAAAAGCAGATATTCATCCTAAGTGGTATCCCGAAGCAAAAGTTTATTGCAACGGCGAAGTTGTAATGACTGTAGGCTCTACCAAACCAGAATTACACGTTGATGTATGGTCGGGAAATCACCCTTTCTATACTGGTACGCAAAAGATGATTGACACCGAAGGGCGTGTTGAGCGGTTTATGCGTAAGTACGGCATGATGGAAACTGAACCAGAAACAGCCCCAGAAGATAAAAAGTAGCGTTGGTTAGTCTAAGGCAAACTGCTAGTCTAACTAACCTATCCTGCTTGAATAATTACGCGACTTCTCGTTATGGCTGAAACTTACCTATTAAACAAACTCAAGTCCGTTGAACAAACCTTTAACGAACTAAACCGCCGCCTTGCCGATCCTGAAGTTGCTAGAGATCCTAATGAGACGCAACGAGTGGCTAAGGCGCGTTCTTCCTTGGAACCAGTAGTTAATAGCTACGAAGATTGGAAAATTGCCACAGAAGAATTAATTGGCGCTCGTCAGGTGTTTAAAGAATCAGCCAGCGATCCCGAATTTCAAGAGATCGCCGCTAGTGAAGTTCAGGAATTAGAAGCCAAATTAGAGCAACTAGAAATTCGCTTAAAAACGTTGCTCTTACCGCGCGATCCCAATGATGACAAAAACATCATGCTAGAAATTCGTGCCGGAACTGGTGGCGATGAGGCTAGTATTTGGGCAGGGGATTTAGTGCGGATGTACTCGCGTTATGCGGAAGTTCAACACTGGAAAGTAAAGTTAGTTAGCGAATCTTTAGCAGAAATGGGCGGCTTTAAAGAAGCTGTCTTAGAAATTCAAGGCGACCAAGTTTATAGCAAGTTAAAGTTTGAAGCTGGCGTTCATAGAGTGCAGCGCGTACCATTAACTGAAGCAAGCGGACGAGTACATACTTCTACCGCAACAGTAGCTGTTATGCCCGAAGTGGACGATGTGGAAATACACATCGATCCTAAAGATATTGAAATGAGTACCGCTCGTTCTGGTGGTGCTGGGGGGCAAAATGTCAACAAAGTAGAAACTGCCGCCGATTTGTACCACAAACCTACAGGTATTAGGATCTTTTGTACTGAAGAACGCAGCCAGCTACAGAATAAAGAACGGGCGATGCAGATTTTACGGGCAAAGTTGTATGAAATGAAGTTGAGAGAACAGCAAGAAGCTGTAACTTCTATGCGGCGACTTCAAGTTGGAACAGGATCACGATCAGAAAAGATCCGCACGTACAATTACAAAGATAATCGCGTTACCGACCACCGTTTGGGACAAAACTTTGTCCTTAACCCAGTCATTGAAGGGGATTTAGACACCATTACCCAGTCTTGTATCTCTCAAGATCAGCAAGAGCGGTTGGCAGAATTAGCGGCTTCTAGTTCTGGAGTATAAAAAATTGACGCGCAAGTTTTTCTGTAAAATAAGGCAATTGGAAGGTGAAAACTGACAGCCTTTTTTACCGATTGTTTCAGGAATTTCCTGATATCTTTTTTGAACTTATCGGTACTACACCGGAAATTGCTAGTAATTATCAGTTTTCATCGCTGGAAGTCAAGCAAACTGCTTTTCGGATTGATGGGGTTTTTCTGTCGCACCTTGAAAGCGATCGCATTTACTTCGTTGAAGTCCAGTTTCAGCCCCAGCAAGAATTTTATTCCCGGTTTTTAGCCGAAATATTTTTGTATTTGCGGCAAAATAAGCCCGAAAACGATTGGAGTG
>JACCVJ010000346.1 GCA_013698215.1 Tatlockia sp.
CCCCAAAAAACGGCAAAATCATGATGTAAACGGCGGGGTGAGAGTAGAACCAAAACATATGTTGGTACACTACCGGGTCGCCGCCACCAGTGGGGTTAAAAAACATTGTCCCCGCCAGCAAGTCAAAGGCTAACAAGATTAAAGCGCCAGCTAGTACCGGAGTTGACACCAAAACTAAGGCAGAAGTAGAAAACATTGCCCAACAAAATAAGGGCATTTGAAACACTCCCATTCCTGGTGTCCGCATTTTCAGCAATGTCACCAGGAAGTTTAACGCGCCCAAAATTGAGGATGTCCCTAATAGTAACAGGCTCATAATCCAGATGCCTTCCCCTACTTGCCCAGTTACTAGGCTTAAAGGCGGGTAAGAAGTCCAACCAGCATCAGGCGCATCACCAATTGCTAAACTTGCCATCAGCAACAAACCAGCTGGGGGAACCATCCAAAAAGCTACGGCGTTTAACTTCGGAAATGCCATATCTCTCGCCCCAATCATGAGCGGGATCAAATAGTTGGCAAATCCTGCTCCCGCCGGAACTATCCACAAGAAAATCATGACAGTGGCGTGGAGTGTAAACAAGCTGTTGTACACTTCGGCGCTGACAAAATCAAGGTCTGGAGTTTTTAGTTCGGTGCGAACTAAGTCCGCCAAAACTCCACCAATACAGTAAAAAACAAACGTTGTAACTAGGTACTGAATGCCAATTACTTTGTGATCGGTATTGAAAGTAAAGAAAACGCGCCAATTTCTATTAGCGGGGTCGTCGTTATGAGCGGGGATATTGGCTCTTTCTTGTAACTGTGCTTGAGTCATAGAAATTAGGGAAAGAGATTTAGGGCAAATTTTTCTTAATGGTGGTGGCTAGAAACTTGGTTTAGCATCTGGGGATTGATACCCAAGTCGCTAGTATAAGGTGCTAAAAAGTCGTTGGGTGACTTTTCTGTAGGACTAAGCGCGATCGCACTATTCAATGTATCGGCTTGGGCTACTTGTTGCTCTTGCACCCACTGATCAAAAGCTTGTTGCGGTTCCACAATTACTTTTGTATTCATTGCACCATGATAGGGGCCGCATAATTCCGCACAAATTAAAGGATAAGTGCCTTCAGTCCGGGGAGTAAAGCGAACGGTGGTTTGACGACCGGGGATCACATCTTGCTTTAAACGAAATTCTGGAACCCAAAACGCATGAATTACATCGTTGGCGCTCATGTTTGCAACTACTTGTCGCCCAGTTGGTACGTGCAGTTCGCTAGAAACAATTCCCGTATCAGGATAAGTAAAAATCCAGGCGTATTGCATCGCAGTAATGTTCACTGCAAATTCTGGTGAGTTACCTTCTGTATCCTTGCTTGCGCCAAGAGTTGGCGAAACAATCCCTAAACCTGGGGCATCATTTTTTTGGGGAATTTGGTCAGCGTTGCGGACAGCCGCCGTTGCTGGGTCTTGCATCGCCGCGTCAGACTTTTGCTGATTGAGGTTCGGTGCTTGGGCAATATTGCTGTCGCTCAAAGTTGCCGCGATCGCACTTCCGGGCATTTTCACCGCTTGAGGCTGCATCGCTCCGTGCATATCGTGAGCATCAAACCCACCAATGGAGTTGTAAACATCAAAACTATAAATTGAAATTCCTAGCACAACAATCGCTGGTATAGCCGTCCAAAGAATTTCTAAAGGTACGTTGCCAAAGACTGGTGCTGCGTCGGTGCTGTCATCAAGGCGACGGCGAAATTTAAACACTGAATAAATTAAAATGCCTTCCACTAGCAAAAATAGCCCCATGGATACCGTCATCATCGTATTAAACAAACTGTCTACCAGTACAGCTTCATCGGTGGCAGCTACAGGCAGTAGTCCATGATTTTGACCGTACCAAAGGCTGAATAAGGTCAATACGATACCAATAAGTAAAGTCCAAATAGAACCTGGGATTTTCACTTCTCTGTTTATGTTTATGAATTTATTACTATTTCTAGTCTTACTCACCTACCACGTTAATGCAGCTAATGGGCTTAATGCGTTAGTTAAAATACTTTCT
>JACCVJ010000385.1 GCA_013698215.1 Tatlockia sp.
ACCTAAAAGCAATTGATGACGAAGACGAAAGACTAATCAATCAGGCACATGAAGGGGCGAGGCAAAATTTAGAAAAGTTGCTCGGGGTGTCGATAGACAAAATCAAAATCAATCTTTCCGGTTTGCAACTTAAATAATTAATCGTTCTTCGAGTTCAAGCCGGTCAAGGGTATTTAAACGGCTTTGATTTGACGATTAAAATGAAAAAAAACTATGAGTCTATATATTGTTTTCGACAATCTCTGGTCGCTGCTCGAAACTAGCCAATCGACAAGCCTAGACTGAGGATATTGAAACGGCTGTCACTGAATCGGCTGGTATGGCGGGTGTAGATGTTTCCGAAGTCGGGCAAGTAACGGTTTTGGTCGAAACCGACGGGAAAGTTCTGCTGAAACTTGATGATTCTTCGGACGGCGCGGCTTCGGCAATCAATTATGATAAAGGCGCTGCTGCTCTGCTCTCCCAAATTCCCGCCGCATCAGCGCTGAAAGCTGAACAAACATCGCTTCCGAAAATCGAACCCGAAGTTTTCAGCCGAAATGGGGTCAATGAAAATTTTCATCCGATGCTTGAAAAACTCGAGATTTCTTTACGATATAAAATCGATCACGTAGACATTTTCAGAAGCCGGCAAGAAATAGAAAATTCTGGAAGTATCAGCAAACTGGCGAAGGAAAATATGGAAAAAGATCGTGCGGAACAAGACCGAAAAACTGAGAGACGATTCCAGGAAAAACAAGACGAAAATTTAAGAGAGTGTCTGAAGCAGAAACGATTCGCCAGTCAATTACAAGAATAGATCTCACGATTTGTTGCCAGCTGATCAAGAAAATAAAGTATAAAATTTGGAGGTTGTTATGAAAAAGATTTTATTGGCGGTAATTTTTGTTACCGCCTTTTCAATTATCCGAGTAACTGCCCAGGTTTTTATTCCGCAACCCCCAGCGGTTTATATTCCGCAGTTAGATCCGGTCGGGATGCATTTACAACAGCAGGTATTTCAACAAATGGCGTTTGGTGAAATGTATAAGGACATGATTGTTAACGGCAAAAAGGTTCGGGTGCGAACTTCAAATTCCCGAACTCCACCGCCGGTCAAAACAGCTAAGAGTGTAACTGCCTTTGATTTGGCGGGCGGACGGATATTACCCGAACGATTAGGCAGCACGGCGGGAAAAAGCGCGGCGGAAATTCGTGAAGCAAAACAAACATTTGAGATGTTTTTGGATAGGTACGAAAAAACTGCTCTGACCGATGGTTTTCCATCGAATGATCTGGCATACGGATTTGAACTCTTTATTGTAAACAACTACAACATTTACAACGATTTACTAGAACAAAGCCCGGCTGATAAAGCTCTGATGGCGCCCAACGGTGATCCGTTGCTGGCACTTCAACGCAGTTACAGCAAAAAGGCAGCGTTTGTGACGTTGACTGCCGAAAAAGCGGTTTATCAGCAGATCAAAACTTTCTTGTCGGCAAATCCCGCAATTGTCAAATTAACCGACCGGCAGAAGCAGGAATTTACCGAAATGCTGGCTATCATTGCGAACATCAACTTTTATATGTACGAGACGGCAGGCAAGAATAGAGATGCGGAAGCTTTTGCCAAAGCACAAAGTGCAGCAAAACAATCGTTGGAAAACATGCTCGGCGTTTCGGCTGATAAAATAAAAATTACAGCTAATGGTTTGGAATTTAAGTAATCGAACATCGCCAGTTTTCAACCGATTAAATTTTATTCAATCGGTTTAGATTTGAGGATTAAAAACAGTGAGTATCCGAAGCAGAAAGAATTAACGCGCCAGTTTCAAAAGAAAATGCTCTCGATTTGCTTTTGTGTGAGTGTGAAATAAATATAATTTACAGGAGATTTTATGAAAAAGAATATTTTAGCCGTCATTTTTGTGATTGCGTTTTCAAGCATTCCAGCTTTGGCACAAAATACCATATTTGTGCCGACACCGCCGGTCATTAATATTTACCCGCAGTTTGATCCGGTTCAAATGCATTTGCAACAACAGTATTTACGAGACAGCATGAATGCGGCATCAAATGATAACGGAAAAAAAAGGCGTGCATCCACTTCGAATTCCCGGGCAAGCAATCCGGCACCGGTCAAAAGAGTAAAGACCGCAACTGACTTTGATGTGGTGGGCGGGCGGCGGATATTACCCGATCAACTAAGCAAGGCACAAGGAAAAAATGCATCGGAAATTAGCCAAGCCAAACAAACATTTGATACGTTTTTAAACAATTACGAAAAAATCGCTATAACCGATGGCTTACCACCGAACGATCTGGCATACGCATTCGGGTTTTTTATTGTCAACAACTATAACATTTACAAGGATCATCTGCAGCAGGATCCGGCCGATAAAGCTCCTATGAGCCCCAGTGCTGATCCGCTTCTGAAACTTACACGGATGGCCAACAAAAGGGCCGGCTTTTCTCTTGTATCATCTGCCGAAAAAATTATTTACCAGCAAATGAAAGATGTGTTATCGAAAAATCCTGCAATCGTTAAATTAACCGATCGTCAAAAACAGGAATTTACTGAAATGCTGGCTATTACTACAACAGCCACCTTTGAGATGTATGCGGCGGCAGGTAAAAGTGAAGATCCTGAAGCTTTTGCCGAGGCACAAAATACGGCAAAGCAATCTTTAGAAAAAATGCTTGGCGTATCGGCTGATAAAATAAAAATTACAGCTAATGGTTTGGAATTCAAATAATCGAACATCATCAGTTTTCAACCGATTAAATTTTATTCAATCGGTTTATATTTGAGGATTAAAAACGGTGAATATCTGATGCAGAAAGAATTAACGCGCCAGTTTCAAAAGAAAATGCTCCCGATTTGCTTTTGTATGAGTGTGACATAAATATAATTTGTCAGGAGATTTTATGAAAGAAAAGATTTTAGCCGTCATTTTTGTGATTGCGTTTTCAAGCCTTCCAGCTTTGGCACAAAATACCATATTTGTGCCGCGCCCGCCGGTCATTAATATCTACCCGCAGTTTGATCCGGTCAGGATGCATTTAGAACAACAAGTGCTTCGAGACAGCATGAATGCGGCATCAAATGGTAACAGTAAAAAAAGGCGCGCATCAAGTTCAAATTCCCGAGCCGCTACCCCCGCACCGGTTAAAATAGCAACGGGCGTAACTGCCTTTAATGCGACGGGCGGGCGGATATTACCCGACCGATTAAGCAAGGCGCAGGGAAAAAATGCATCAGAAATTAGCCAGGCAAAACAAACATTTGATAGGTTTTTGAATATTTATCAAGAAACTGCTCAGAAGGATGGCTTTCCAGCGAACGATCTGGCATACGGATTCGAGTTTTTCA
>JACCVJ010000428.1 GCA_013698215.1 Tatlockia sp.
ATTTAATTGCCCCCTTGCTGCAAAAAGAACAAATTATTGAAGCAATGCCCATTACCCAAGAGCGTCAACGCGCCGAACGAGCTATAAAGCTTGCCAATTGGGGCTTAACGGTGGCGGTGGTATCTTCCGGCGATAGCGGTATTTACGGAATGGCGGGGATAGTAATGGAACAATTGCAAGCAGCTAACTGGGATGGAAAAACCCCCAGCGTGCAGTTATTTCCGGGAATTAGTGCGCTGCAAGCCGCCGCTTCTCGCGTGGGTACGCCTTTAATGCACGATTTTTGTGCTATTAGCTTAAGCGACTTACTTACACCTTGGGAAACCATCGAAAAACGCCTAATAGCAGCCGCCCAAGCCGATTTTATTACAGCTTTGTACAATCCCAAGTCGCAAACTCGCACCCAACAATTAGCCACAGCAACAGGTATCTTCTTACAATACCGCGATCCAAATACTCCTGTTGCGATCGTCCGTTCTGCCTATCGCCCAGATGAGCAAATTACGCTAACTACTTTAGATAAATTACTCGATACAAATGTTGATATGTTGACTACAGTCTTGATTGGCAACCAAACTACTCGCACTCACAATAATTGGATGATTACCCCGCGCGGTTATCTTGGTTTTGGAGATTCAAAGGCTACAGATATCAGCTAATTTGAAACTTTTTTAACAATAAAGGTAATTTTCTATGAAGTACACTGCTGATATGATTACTGTAAATAAATGGGCTGAATTTCAGCAAACACCTGATGAAAACTGGAATCAGTGATAGGATATTGTTCTCAAAAATTTAATTGCTGAAACCGTTGACATAAAGGCTGTTTCTAAAAACCTATCTCATGAAAACTTTGATGTTCAGATAAAAGTGAGTGAAGGCAAGAGGCTTAGAGTCTCTACTAAGTTTCCATATAAGGATGACCCTTCCCTTCTTGCAACATTCAGATTATTTGAAAATATTGAGTTACTGCTAGGAGAAATTGATACTATCGAAGGACAGAAAATGGCAGATAGATTCAGCCCTTTGCGTCTAAGTAGGGACAAAAAAAATAGTTAGTACAAAGTATATAAATCAAAAATGTTATTTAACTCTACGAAAACATATTAATCACTTTTAGGGATTTCTATTAATCTTCTGGGGCGGTATTTGAGTTCGTAAACTGCGAGTGATCGCTACTTATAGCATTTTCAAGTTTTTGACAAATCGCTGCTTGGATTTTCTGATCAAAATCAGGATCGCCAGGACGAGCAATAATTTTTAGCGGACGCTGATTGATTCTGTCTAAGTATGCTTGTAAAGCAGCGCGATCGCCACGATGAGTAAGAAAATATTGCTTTAACTCAGCTTTCGTCATTCCATCATAGTTAGCTCGGCTCATCAGCAAACTCCCCGCTAGGTAAAATTTGGAACTCAATTTCTTCATCGTATCCAGCTAATACATAAACGTTACGAGTCCGATTATCAACACAAATAAGATGTATGGGCTGAAGCATAGCCCTCTTCTGTCAGACTCCGAAAACTTTAGTCATTTCTGAATTTTATAAGCCTTCTACAGAAAGCAATAGCTCGATTTTTTGAGAGTAACAATTAGCTCGCTCAAGAAATGGCTGCAACTCTCTCACAGCAAGACTTACCTCGGAAAGTGACAAAAGAGGGATAGTGTATGTCAGTTGATAGCCAACACGATATAAAGTCTATAATTGAGCAGCAGTAGGCACTCTGGTAACGGTAAAAACCAGTTCTGACCCCAAAGAGTTTGCTAAATCCTTTGTAGAAGCGATTTCCGAGCATGGTTTCTGGATGCGGGAAGAAAAGGACATTCCAGCATAATAAGCTTTGTTTTCAACTTGTAGACCTATGGAGGAACTGACACTTTACAGGTCGAAATTCTGGGCAGCCTATACCTGGCGGCTCGTTTTGTCGGTGTTTTAAGAGTAATACTTTATTCCCGTACAACATTCAAAGGGTTCGCAGGAGACATTCATGGAGTTCAGCAGGCGAGATTTACTAAAAGCTGCTTCTACATCGGGTCTAGTTGTAGCAGCCTTAGCCGCTGCTAAAGAAATTGGTCAACCAGCCTTAGCTCAAAAGCAACCAACCCAAGCTCAAATCAAAAAAGGCGAAATGTTATACAGAACTTTAGGGCGCACGGGCGAACAAGTTTCTATGATTGGTTTGGGGGGGCATCACATCGGACGACCAAAAGATGAGCAAGACGGAATCCGCCTAATACACAGTGCCATTGATCGCGGCATCAACTTTATGGACAACTCCTGGGATTACCACAACGGCGGGAGCGAAATCCGCATGGGTAAAGCCTTGCAAGGCGGGTACAGAGATAAAGTTTTGCTGATGACCAAAATTGATGGTCGGACTAAAGCCGAAGCCACAAAGCAGATTAATGAATCGCTCAAACGGTTGCAAAGCGATCGCATTGACTTACTACAACATCATGAGATCATCCGCATGGAAGATGCCGATCGCATATTTGCTCCTGGTGGTGCTATGGAGGCAGTAG
>JACCVJ010000466.1 GCA_013698215.1 Tatlockia sp.
TAATGCTGACTGTTGCTGTAGTTGTGTTGGGAATATTCTTTTTTACAACTATTCAAGTTGACTTGCTCCCCTCCATTACTTATCCCCGAATTGGTGTCAGGCTTGATGCACCGGGAATTTCTCCCGAAGTCGCGGTTGATGAAATTACTAGACCTTTAGAGAAAGCATTAGCAGCAACAGAAAATGTCGAACAAGTGTTTTCTCGCACTCGTGAAGGACAAGTAAGCCTTGATTTATTCTTTCAGCCGGGGGGAGACATTGACCAAGCCCTTAATGATGCTACGGCGGCTTTCAACCGCGCTAGAGGCAATCTTCCCGATACTGTTGAAGAACCGCGCGTCTTTAAGTTCGATCCTTCTCAGTTACCTGTTTACGAATTGGCGCTAACTTCTACCTCGTTGCAAGGAAAAGACTTGCGGATATTTGCAGACGAAGAATTAGCCCGCGAATTAAGTGTTGTTCCTGGAGTAGCTTCCGTAGATGTATCAGGGGCGGCGGAGGAGGAAGTAAGTGTAAACGTTGACCTCAACCGCTTGCAAGCTGTAGGAGTTGGTTTAGTAGATGTTTTAGATGGTTTAAGAGCGCGCAATCAAGACATTTCTGGGGGACGCATTCAAGGAGAAAATTCTGAGCCATTGACTCGGACTGTAGGGCGGTTTCAAAATGCCCAGGAAATTAATAATTTATCTTTTGATGTGGCAGCAGCTGATACAGATAGTCCCCCTCGCCGCGTCTATTTAAGAGACTTTGCCCAAGTAGTTGATGGCACGGAAGAACAAAGAGTTTCAGTTTTTCTCAACCGTCAACCCGCCGTAAAACTATCAATTCAAAAACAACCTGATGCTAACACTATCAATATTGTAGATGGGGTGAAAGCACGAATTGAGGAGTTGCGGTCTGGTTTGATTCCCGCAGATATGGTACTAACACCGACTTCTGACGAATCTAAATTTATTCGTAATTCCTTAGCAGACGTTACCAATTCTGCCATTACTGGGGCATTACTCGCCGCCGTCGCCGTATTGTTATTTTTAGGCTCTTTACGACAAACTTTTATTATTACCTTAGCAATTCCGCTTTGTACATTGGCGGCAATTATTTTAATGAGTCTGTTCGGTCTAACTTTAAACGTATTTAGTCTGGCAGGTCTAACTTTAGGAATTGGTCAAGCAATCGATACATCTGTTGTAATTTTAGAAAATATTGCAGTCAATAATAACAAAAATTCGGGGAGCCTTCGTCCATCAACAGCTACAGAAATTAGAGCCAATGCTCAAGAAGCGGCTCAAGAAGTAGAATCCGCCCTTGTAGCCGCTACTAGCGCCAATTTAGTCTCAGTATTGCCATTTTTGCTCATTGGTGGCTTTATTTCCCTGCTATTTAACGAATTAATTTTAACTATTAGTTTTGCCGTTGCAGCTAGTCTTTTAGTAGCAATTACTATCGTCCCAATGCTGGCTTCTCGGCTACTATCAATTCCTTGGTCTAGTCGAGTAAGCGAGTTTTGGCTAATTCGCAACTTTAATCGCAGCTTTGAAGCCGCGACGGGAGGATACGCCAGATTATTAAGGCGAGTAGTACGCGATCGCCTGCTTGTAGTTACAATTGCTGTAATGATTTTAGGTAGCGGTACAGTGTGGATGATTGGGCAAATTCCCCAAGAAATTCTCCCCCGCATTAGTACCGGACAAGTCAACCTCCGGGCGCAATTTCCCCCTGGTACGCCTTTAGCCACAAGTCAACAAGTAATGGAAATTGTTGATGGTATCCTTCGCAAACAGCCCGAAACGGAGTATGTTTTTTCTACAGTGGGGGGTTCTTTATTTGGTAGCAATACAACGGCAAATCCTTTACGCAGCAGCAGTACAATTACCCTTAAACCAGGGGAAGATACTGAGGCTTTTGTTGAAAAAGTTAAGCCAGAATTTGCCAAACTCAACTTAGTAGGAATTAGGTTAAATGTAACTCCAGGTCAAGTACGAGGATTGATTTTAACTAATACTCCCGCTCAAGGATCGGAAATTGATGTAATCTTACAAGGGGAAAGCGATCGCACTTTGCGCGCAGGGGGCGCTCAAGTAATGCAGGCTTTAGAAAGCGCCAAACTTGCCCAATTTCGCCCCGATGCTGACCCCCGCCAACCAGAAATTCAAATTCGCCCCGATTGGGAACGAGTAGCAGATTTAGGACTCACAACCCAAAGTATTGGCGATACGATTCAAACCGCAATTGAAGGTTCTGTACCTACTCAAATTCAACGGGGAAATCGTTTAGTTGATGTGCGCGTACAATTTGAGCGATCGTCTATTAACCAACCTTCCCAATTAGAAAGCTTGCCTTTATTTGTCCAAAATAACAAGCCAATTCGGTTAGCCGATATCGCTACAATCGAAACTGGGCAAGCACCGGGAGAAGTGCAAAGAATTAATCAAAGACAAGCTTTTATTATTGCTGGAAACCTCAGCGAAGGAGCGAGTTTAGGCGATGCACTTACTGAAGTACAGCAACTTTTAAGTAACGTGCAATTACCTGAAGGTGTTTCTATTGTTCCTAGTGCGGCGGCGAAGACTAATCAAGAGTTGCAGAAGTCTTTACAGCTATTGGGCGGACTTGCAACTTTCTTAATTTTTGTGGTTATTTCTGTACAATACAACTCGCTAATCGATCCGTTGGTAATTATGCTAACAGTACCTTTAGCTTTAGCTGGCGGGTTATTTGGGCTTTATATTACCAAAACTGCGATCGGTGCAACAGTATTAGTTGGTGCTGTATTGTTGGTAGGTATAGTCGTAAACGCAGCTATTTTAATGGTAGAACTAGCCAATCAAATTTTGCAAGAGCAGCAAAACGACGCTATTTCGACCCAAGAAGCTCATACGGCGGCGATTTTGCAGGCTGCACCCCAACGCTTGCGCCCGATTATGATGACGACTGTTACAACCATTTTGGGCTTGTTTCCTTTGGCGTTAGGAATTGGGGAAGGTACAGAGTTTTTGCAACCATTGGGAATTGTTGTTTTTAGTGGCATGGCGATCGCTACTCTACTTACTTTATTTATCATTCCTTGCTTTTATGTAATGCTGCACGGTGTTTTTGACACTGATTGGATAAAGCTATTACGTGTCAAGTCTAAAACAATCCATAAGTTATTGAATCGTAGACATACAGCAACGCAGAAAAAGAACAAAAGAGTTAATTAGTTATTTTGGCTTCTTAATCTTGCTTTTGCACTATTAATAGCTAAAACCGCTAATTGTTCAGCTATCTTCACTTTTCAAGCTGGATAACTAGACATAGTACCTAACTTTAGAAAATGCAGAAACTCAAACTTTTCAACATTTTTTGTTATAAGTTTCTTAAATTTGACT
Organism: Tatlockia sp.; assembly: GCA_013698215.1. Lineage (GTDB taxonomy): Bacteria > Cyanobacteriota > Cyanobacteriia > Cyanobacteriales > Chroococcidiopsidaceae > Aliterella. Next base: position 3,369 of record JACCVJ010000466.1, read on the forward strand.
TCATCATTCTTTTATATATTTATATGGAAACTTTATTTTAACTTCATAAAAGTCTCTATACATACTGTTAGAATTTCGTAAAGAGGCAACTCAAACGGTCTTCATACCAGCTTTTTCTATCGTGATTACAGCAAAAAACCATAGGAACTGGATTCAAGAAAGCCGCCACCGCAGCCGGGGAAGCATATATTTATTTGCCCCGATGGTGGAATTTAATGTTATGTCAAATGTC
>JACCVJ010000478.1 GCA_013698215.1 Tatlockia sp.
TTCTTAACCTCTATCGCAATGACTTCAGATTGCGATACTTCTATGTCAGCCGATGAAAATATACAATATCTTCGCGGATTAAACTTAATAATCTTATCTTTTGCAATTCGTATTATTTGCCTATCAATCTTTTTGCCATGTTTGATCTCGATAGCTTCAATTAAACTTTTATTTTTGTCAAAAATTTCTATGTCTCCTGCACTTTTCGATGTAAGGTCAGAAGCGGTATGACTTCCTAATGGCTTCAAGCTACATGAATTATATCTTTCAACTTCCACAAGTAACAGTTGGTAGATAGCATAAAATGCAAGCACAGGTAGTTTTGAAGCTCCAGAAATTTTATAGCTACAGCAGTTCTCGATTGAATGAGATAAGGATATTATTGGCTGGTTCACCCACTGCTGTTGTTATGTTTCACCCAACTGAGAACTGCTGTAAACTCAAAATGTTCGTCTAAACACCTTAAAATAGCATTAATGTCTAATTTATCTGCATTCGATAATCTGGTAATTATTACTTTGCTTTTTTTTGTCTCTTTTCTAACTTGATGAAGAAAAAATCTTAAAATAATTTCCGCTTGTTCAGGTTCACTTTGAACATAATCAATAACTTGCAAAAAAGCCTTTTTGACAGCTTTATCGCTAATTTTACCATTGTAATCAACAGTGTAAGGGTAAGGTTGCTCCAAAGAACGGGTTAGCCAACCACTTTCAGCCATTGCTGGAAGTCCTAATTCTTTTAATGTAGGTGTAATATGCTGAGTATCGATAGTTCTACCTGAAAAGCCAGCTTCCATATTAGATTGATGATATCTAATATCTTGCTCTGGATAAAGTATTTTATGAACCAATAAAGTTATCAAAACAGTATATACACCTTTTTGCTGGAAACACTTTTGAGCAATTTCACTTAAAAAGTCTTGCTTCTCAATACTAATTATTTCTTGTATATCTTCAATATTTTCTGAATATTCATAGCTTTGTATCAATCTGTCTCTATGATTCATAGAATTAAAAATTGGTAGTTTTACCTGAATATTTTTGACTGAAAAAACCTTAGAATCGCTGCTTTGTAGGTATTGATGTTGAAATGTAGAAACAAGTATTTGTTTTTTTATTTGCATAGCCAATTCATAGATCATAGGAACGCAAACCGAGTTACCAACTTGCTTGTAAGATTCTCCTAAATTACTATGAACTCTAAAATCATCAGGAAAGCCCATTAACCGATAGCACTCTTTAATAGTCAATTTACGAACGACATTTTCTTCGGGAATATAAATAAAGAATCTTCCAGAGGTTTCTTGAGAAGGGATAGTAGGATGAACTCCTACTATGGAGTAAATTCTATTAGGTTGATGATGTACTCGTGAAAGATGATGAGTATTAGGTCTTACTCCTTTTTTCCAAATGTTTTTATTACGATAACCGACAAAAATTAAATCAGATACTTGTTTTTTGGGGTTATCTATCATTGTATACTCCTCACTTTTTAAGTATTCAAAAGCATTATTTTGACATAAAAAATCTTGTAGCTGAGGAACAGGATAAACTAAATTAAGCTTACTAAAATTAAATTTTATGTTTTTGGTTGCAATAATAATAATTCTTTCCCTATTTTGGGCAACTCCAAAGTTTTTAGCATTTAAAACCTTGTAGTCAACCAAGTAACCTAAATCTTCTAAAGCATAAAGAATTACATCTAAAGTTCTGCCTTTATCGTGATGAATTAAGTGCTTTACATTTTCTAAAATAACCACGCTTGGACTTTTAGTTGCAATAATTTCACATATATAAAAAAAGAGCGTACCCCTCGTATCTTGAAAACCTCCGCGTTTTCCAGAAATGCTAAAAGGTTGACAAGGAAATCCTGCTGTCAAAATATCAAAATTTGGTATCGCTTTAATATTTATTTGAGTGATATCGCCTTGGGGAATTTCTCCAAAATTATTAAAGTAAACTTTCTGACAAGCTTCATCTATTTCACAAGAATAAACACACTGATAACCTGCTCTTTCAAAAGCCAGCCTAAAACCACCAATTCCTGCAAAAAGATCGATAAACTTTAACATATTGATAGATTCAATTAAACATCAGATTTATCTTAAGTGCGCTTACTACTTTCGTAGGATACGTTAATCAAAAACCAGTATGACGAGCCTGCAATAAGTTAAGTAGAAAATGCCAGCCTATTAAGTTATTATCTAAATTAGATGTGATTAATGCGATCGCACAATCTATAAAGTCACAGTTTGCCCTGTTTGAGCAGAGCGCCTAGCTGCATCCGCCACTTTGAGGGCGTACAAGCTTGCTGCTGGACTAACATACAATTGCGTACCATCAATCAAATGGCTTAATACC
>JACCVJ010000518.1 GCA_013698215.1 Tatlockia sp.
GGAGATGAGTTCATAATCATCGCCACGTAATCGGTATAAAGAAAGCTGATTATTTTCCCAAAACCAAACTTCAGAAATATTAAAACGTTTATATTTTTCTAGTTTTTTTGAACTACCACTACTTATAACTACTTCAAGTGCTAAGTCTAGATATTCCTTCTTATCATTCAAATAATAGGATTCGTCGGGTTCAAAAGAAGCACTTTTAACTTCGGAAGCACGAGTAGCGCTACCTACAGGAATGTACTCAATTTTCAGGTAGAAAAAGTAAGCTTCTAATAAAATAGCGATCGCGCATTTAATAAGTTCGTGCTGTTCGCTAATTGTCATAAATTCTATACAACCATCAAGGTAAGATATCCGTAACCCTGGCACTTCTAACATTAAGTCTTCAATAGCCTTAAATTGCTGCCAATTGCGATCGCCAGGTAAAACAAAATACTGCTCTTTAGCAACTTTTTCGACAATTTTTGTACTCATAATTAAATTTTGCTTTAGCAATTAAATAAACCCTACCTATAAAAAAGTATAGGTAGGGGTACAATATACCCAGCTTAACCAAGCAATTCCATCGCGCGTTTAACTAAGTTTTCCGCCGTCAAACCATTAAACGCCATAAGTTCGGCGGGACTTGCGGTAGTTTCTCCCCGCTTCCAAGCAAAAGTATCGCGCTTTGAGTTGCTGCGTAACATAATTGGTTCTAACATTCCGCTTGCACCAGCAGTTACGCCAATTAGGGCATCACAGCCAAATAACTCCTCAAATCCTGCATCGCTTAAAAAGTCTCCATCTGGTTCGCTGCAAGTATCCCAAGCTACATCGGTAGGACGATAGAGGCGACGAGGATTGACAACTGACACAATGCGTACACCTATTTCTTGCACTTCTAAATAAGTCGCTGCTTCAAAAACTGGCATAAGTACCATATCGCCAATTACAGCAAATACTACAGTTTTAGTACCTTTTACGTCTTGTAGTGCGATCGCGCCCTTGGCTAACGCTTGTCTACTTTGCTCAAAAGTAGTCCGAATCGGTAAAGGCGACTTACTAGCAGTAATTACAATCCCTTTATTTTTAGTAGATAGCGCCCACTCGTAACAAGTTTGAATACTATTCGCATCTGGGGGAAATACCGGGAAAACGTTGCCATTTCGCATCATAGCCGCAAAATAAGCCTCAATTTCTGGGCGTTGGTGCGTCCAACCATTCCGCCCTTGCTCTAAAGCCCCCGCAGTGAATAAAGTAACAACAGATGGTGTCGGACGGCGCAATTCTGCCATTGCTTGAGTTACAGTCTGCATAATGGGCAAACCATTGATTGCAAAAGATTCGTAAGAACACCACAAAGTCCGGCTACCCATCAAACACAAGCCCACCGCTAAACCCGCACAAGCATCTTCACTTAAAGGCTCATAAACTTGCCCTGTAGGGTTTTGATTGTACAAATCGTCGGTAGTGGGATGGACAATTTTTAAAGCTTGGTTAATGTTGGCAATCCCTGACGCTTCATTACCATCGGCGTTAGTAACAATAAAATTGCGATCGCTTTTCCCCACCATCCCGACAATTTTACCCATAGCAGTAGTAGCTACTTTTGGCTCACCACCTACCGAGTATTCTTCTAAACCCAGTTCACCCAGTTCTGATAATTCATAAACCGATTCTGTAACCGATGTGCGCCCCGCCGAGCCACCCCCAGAACGTTCAAAGTTGTTTCGCACCAATTCCCACGCCGCCGGGGTTAAAGCACGGGTTTTTAAGGCATTAATAATGTCTGCATTATCGAGAGTGTGCATGGCATAAAGGTTATGAGATTTTGCCCCTTTAGCGTGGACTCCCGCGCCCTTTAGCTGCTTAATAATCAAGACCGTTAGTTTGCCACCCAACGCCAATTTAGCGGCGTTATCGGCGGCGACAAGTACCGCTTTGGTGAATTCTAAACGATGCTCGAAAGAGAAAGCCGTGCTATCAACATAATCCCCTGATTGATTTTTGTCGTCAAAGTCTTTGGCATTAACTAAAATTACTTCTTCAAAGCCGTTACCTTCCCAGTAAGCAATCATCTCTGCATTCGATTTCGTCGAAACCATGCTGTGATGTTCTTGGCTAAAACCGTTCCAGACTAAAACAGGCAAAAAGTTAGTGACATCAGGGTAAGCGGTGTGGAAGTGCGCCATCGAACTTACAATATAAGGCTCCCCTAAGCCACCATCGCCGACAGTAAAGGGAAATAGCTTATCTCTATGCAGTTTAGCCGCAGACATGGCGAAGTGTTGTCCTTGTCCTAAGGGGCCGGCGGGGGCAAGAATGCCGGGTATAAGTCCGGATAAGTGACCTAAAAGCCCGTGTTTTTCGCGGTATCTGTCGCGCAATTGTTGGACGTTGACAATTCCCATGTCTTCTAGAGATTTATCTAAAAACATCGCACTGTAAAAACCGGGGGCGTGATGTCCGACTTCAGTAATAATATTTTTATGCCCCAGCATGACTAAAGCCGCGTAAGCCTCCGCTTGACTTGCAAAGCCGCCTGGATGTCCTGATGCTTTGCTGGCGGTAACTTGCAATGTTAGATAACGCAAGGCATCGGCTGCAAGTAAGGTTTGAAATACAGCGTCGGGAGCTTGTGGATCGGTAATAGCTGTTTGATTAGGAGAAATCGCGCATTCTTTGCCATAAGTCTCAAATTCTGGCAGTTGTGCGCCAAAATACTGAATTCCTTGACAAAAATCTGGAATTGACACTTTTG
>JACCVJ010000522.1 GCA_013698215.1 Tatlockia sp.
AGGTTTCTCCTGTTGGTCTCCACAATTTTCTGGCGAAAATCATTTGAGTAAGCTTTCATCCATTTACTAATTAATAATTGGTGGCGATGCCTCTCACTCTATCTCATTCAATCGAGAACTGCTGTAAGTCAATTGGCACAGCAGTAGCATACTACATACGCTCTTTTGGTGAGCAACTACATTTAATTTTAAAATCTCATACACAGCAAGGATTTTAGCCGTTGTGTGGCGGCAAACGCCAGCTTCGGTGATCTTGCCCCAAAAAAGAAAAAGGTCGTGTTAGCCGAACGTCCGAGTGCAGCCTGGTGTTAGGCACTACAGATCACCTCATTACCAGAGCCTTGACTTATGCTAATTAACCATTACTAAATTCATCTACGTTTTTTTTAGAAATCACCTTACTGCATTGCCAGTCTCATCTCCCCCGAAAAAATTCACTCTCCTATAAGGCGCTTCTTTTCCAAGAAGTTTTCCGCCCAGAAAATATTTTTGCGACACAACCAAATACTTAGGCAACGCTCATCACTGATACCGAGCGTTGCTGTACTTTCCGCCAAGCTTGAGGCGGTGCGCCGTTATGCTGGCGAAACTGGCGGGAAAAGTGACAAGTGTTTTGATAACCCAAGGCATTGGCAATTTGTTCTGCCGATTGGTCGGTAGTTTGCAATAACGATCGCGCTTCTACCATGCGTCGTTCGACAATCCACCGATTTACGGTATATCCTGTTTGGCTGCCTACTCGGTTGGTTAAATAAGCCGGTGAATAACCAACTGCCTGAGCAACATCGCATAAAGTAATTGGTTGATGATAATTTGCTTCAATAAATTTGAATACTTCTTGCAGTTTGGGTGCTGCAGGGAAAATTGACTTGTTTTTGTTTGTTTCTTTTACTTTTTCACTTACTGGCGTTTGTCCAAAGGGGATAGATATGTTGGCATACCAAGAACGCACGCTTGCCCGCTTTTTTAATTGAGTCGCGATCGCTTTTAATAATTCTTCGACGTTAATTGGCTTCGTTAAACAATCATCTGCACCTAATTCCATTCCCTTGCGCAATTCAGGTTTAGCTACACTTGCTGTCAAGAAAATAAAGGAAGTAATGGCCGTAAGTGGATTTTGGTGTAGAGCTTTAAGCACTCCATAACCATCTAGCTTGGGCATGACAACATCGCAAATTACTAAGTCTGGTAAGTGCTTTTGAGCTTTGGCAATTCCTTCTAGCCCATCTTCCGCACCTACCGTATAAAAACCTTCGCAGGTCAAACAGTCCATAAAGATGTTACGGGTACGTGCATCATCTTCAATCACTAAAATTTTTGCTGGCGATTGCTGGTTCATTTTTAATTACTCACCTTATTTTTTAGTGTCTTTTATATAAGGGCAATACGACCGTAAATGTACCGCCTCGATCGACTTCGCTAACTACAGATATCTTCCCACCAAGCACTTCTACAAGCATTTTGGTTGTGTTGCAAAAAATGGTAAGGTGAAATAATTTCACTAGAGAAAATCATTCCGCCTGCCTTAAATGAACTCGTCTTCCCCGTTTAAGTGGCGGCACTATCAATCCGAAATCATCCTGCATTGCGTCCGATGGTATCTCAGTTATCCGCTTTCCTATCGCCAAGTAGCAGAAATGGTGAACGAGCGAGGGTTGGACATCCATCACACCACCGTGTTCCGTTGGGTGCAGAAATATAGCCCAGAAATAGATCAGCGCTTCAGGTCACATCTGGGTTCGACAAATGACTCGTGGCGGGTAGATGAAACGTACACTTTAGTCAAAGGCAAGCAGAAATATCTGTACCGAGCCGTTGATTCAGTGGGGAATACCCTAGACTTTCTCCTGAGTGCGAAGCGGGATGCTCTGGCCAATACCTCTCGGTTAAGCTTCACAATTGACATTGTTTTCAATGAGTAGACGCAAGCATCAACCTTTCAGCACTTCAAAAATTCTAATTTGTAGGTAACCGAGAAGTATTGGGATGCTCTGGCAGCAAAACGCTTTTTCCGTAAGACTTTAAAAGCCATTCATACTCAAACCCCACTAGTCATCACAGACAAGAACCCCGCTTATCCAAAAGCCATCAAGGAACTCGTTGCCGCCAAGAAGTTACCCGAAGGCGTAAAGTTGAGGCAGATTAAGTATCTTAACAACATTGTGGAGCAAGACCACCGAGCCATAAAACGATTAGTCAAGCCGGGTACGGGATTTGCATCTTTCAACACGGCACGACGCACCATAACAGGGTATGAAATCATGAACATGATGCGAAAAGGACAGATTTTAGGAGTTCCCAAGGGAGCTGTCAAAGAGCGGATTATCTTCATCAACCGCATCTTTGGAGTGGTTGCATAATTTAAATCCCTACCACAGACATTTTCTGTCCTCACAAAGTTTTTGCAACACAACCAAACTCTATAAAGTAGATAGGGCAATAGATGTAGAATTACAAATTCTGAAGCATTTGGCAAGAGATGCACAAGTAGCCCTCCTATCTTGTTCATTTACAGCGGTTATTGACTGAGTAAGCCACAATTTGATAGCCTAGGCGAGTTCAGACTAATCGGAAATCGCCCCTTATGCCTGCTCCCTTATCAGTTGATTTACGGCAACGAATACTCGCCGCGTATGACGCGAAAGAAGGAGCGCAACGGCAATTGGCAGAGCGCTTCAAGGTGAGCTTATCTTTCATCAGAGATCTAAGGCGACATTATCGTGAAACGGGTACAGTGCAGCCTAAGCCGCATGGGGGAGGAGCGGTGGCGCTCAATTGTCGATTCTGTGACATCTATTACTATCACTTTGGGTTCCGCTTCACTCTCCAATAATTTCTTTTTTCCTGGTAACTTAAATATAGATGACTTTATCAAAACATCTTCCACTTTTCTAATGATCCGAAACGCTGTAGATTCATACACACTCCAATCTTTGGCAAGCGTGAAAATAAGCTCTGTATTCTCTTAAATATTCTAGAGTCATGAGAATTTTGTCTTCAACAGAAAGCTTACTTGGTCTTCCAGCAATTTTCTTCTGATTTTGATGAAATTGCACTATCTCTACCATCAGAGCAAAAGTTTCTGGATATACCCCACATAAACGCTTAAACTCACTTGGAATCAGCTTTTTAGCTTCTTCGTATTTCATCAGCAATTTTATGAGTATTTCTACTCATTATATCTTAATTGAGACTTTTGCAAGAGGTCTATTAATTAATTTAAGGGGAGAGTAGTAGCTTATAACTTTATTATTTTTTGGAGTGAAAATATTTTTCTAGTATTGAAACACTTCGATTACCATAGTAGTTTTAGGTTAATATAAATGACTAAAGTTCCTGTATATAGCAGCTGTTATTATCTAGATACTGTAGTATATACGTTAAGTCTCCTAGATTCTAAGAAGCGTTTCCAGCTTATACCACCAGTGGATACACCTGAAGTTGAAGCCAAACGGACTAAGGTTCTCTTTGACTACCAAGTCCTTGATACTGCTCCTGAAGATTCTTTTGATGCCTTAACTCGTTTAGCTGCTTATATATGCCGAACGCCAATTGCTGCAATTGGTCTGACTGATAGAAAGCGGCAATGGTTTAAATCTAAAGTAGGGTTCATTTCACAAGAAGAACCTCGCGATATTACTTTTTGTGCCTATACCATTCTGCAAAAGGAATTGTTAGTTGTCCAAGATACTCTAACTGATGAGAGGTTTGCAACCAATCCCTTTGTTATCACTGACCCTTATATCCGGTTTTATGCTGGTGTACCGTTAATTAACCTAGATGGGTTAGTAATAGGTAGTTTATGCGTACTTGACTATGTTCCACGGGACTTAAGCAGCGAACAGCAAGAAGCTCTACGCATTGTGGCTCTTCAAGTAGTGACTCAATTGGAGTTACGGCGTAATCTAAGAGTCTTGAAACAGTCTATTACTCAGCGTAAGCAGTCGGAAAAGCTGCTGCGGCACAATGCCTTTCATGATACGCTGACAAACCTACCAAATAGGGTTTCATTTATGGAGCGATTAGCACGTGCGCTCAAGCGGACAAAGCGGCGTGAAAACTATTTGTTTGCTGTACTCTTTATTGATTTGGATCGCTTCAAGGTAGTCAATGACAGTCTAGGACACATGGTTGGAGACCAATTACTTGTAGCAATTGCCAGATGTCTAGAAAGTTGTCTGCGCCCTAAAGATACGGTTGCTCGTTTCGGAGGAGATGAGTTTGCCATTTTGCTTCACAATATTAAGGATGTCGATGATGCAATTGGCGTAGTTAGGCGAATTCAAGAGCAGTTGAAGTTGCCTTTCAAGCTGAATGGACAGGAGGTGTTTACTAGTATAAGTGTAGGCATAGCTCTAAATATAATAGATTACCTTCAGCCAGAAGACATTCTACGCGATGCTGATACAGCAATGTATCGAGCTAAGAAACTTGGTAAGGCGCGATATGAAGTGTTTAACTCAACTATGGATGACCATGTATTGGGGTAGTGTTACGGAAGCTGTCGTCAGGGGCAAAGTAGCCTGTGGATACTACGAGACAAACGTTTCAGATTTTGTATTGCCTTAGAATAGCGAAATATTACATTGCTAAAAAGTTCCGGTAAGAATGAGAGTCGGAACTAAAGAGCAAAAATTATGTGCTGTTTACCCCTTTTTACTCACTGAACCAGAATCAAAGTGGATAAAGTTCCAACTCTCAATAAAATTCGGTACTTTATTCATTACTTTGCCCCCTAGGGACACTTTCCGTAACACTACCCCAATAAAGGAAATAAAGTTCTTATAAGTTAAATGTCTATCAGCTTACTAGTTAAACATTATACTCTTTTTTAGTCTTGGGTTTTGTTTAAGTCCCGTTAAGAAAATAAGCATAAGTGAAGAGGTCATCGTCATCTCAATAAGTTTAGAAAAAATGCAGATTTGGCAATATTTGTCAAATGCTTAACTGAATATATATTTGGAAAACTTATCGAACGACCTAAAAAGTGAAGGGAAGAGAAAAAGGGGATTTAGAGGCTGGAAGCTATACATGGCAGTAATTCCATTGATAAGCTGCACCTGGTAACACGAACCCTATATTTTCGCCGAGTAGCGCAATGATGTTTAAAAGTTGAAATCTTGGCTCAGGTTCATCCTTTAAGGTGTCAGGAAGTCTAAATGGTCTCCAGATTTGAAACGCAGATCTTCCGGGGAGCCTTGGAGTTTCAACTTGCCCTGATCTAGCAGTACAATCCAATTCGCTCGATTGATAACTCTGGGGCGGTGGCTGATCAAAATTGTGGTTTTGCCCTGTCGGTGATACAGGAGCTTATCTAAGACTTGCGCTTCGCTCACTGGATCGAGTCCAGCCGTTGATTCGTCCAAAATTAGGATTGGCGGATCGTTAACTATCGCTCTTGCGATCGCCAGTCGTTGACGTTGTCCTCCAGAGATATTCGAGCCGAATTCACCTAAGACCGTTTGATACTTGTCAGGTAACTTACTGACGAAGTCGTCAGCTTCAGCGATCTGGCAAGCTTTGACAATCTGCTCAAACGTGACTTGGGGAGCACCTAAGCGGAAGTTCTCAATAATCGAGCGACTCCAAAAGTGAGGTTCTTGGGGAACGAGGACAACCTGTTGGCGGAGGCAATCCAGAGAAAGGTCTTGAAGGTTATAGATACCAAGGCGAATATTACCAGACTGAGGTGAATATAGACCAGCAATCGTTTTACCTAGGGTGCTTTTACCACAGCCGGATTTACCGATCAGGGCAATGACTTGCCCACCAGGAATCCTGAGGAAGAAATCTTCTAGTAACTCAGGCCTGCCAGGGTAGTGGAAGTTTAAGTTGGTGCAAACGATATCATCATTGCCAACAATTTTACCCCAAGGCTTTATGGTATCGTCTTTAGTTTCAGGTGTAGCTTCAATGACTTCTGCGAGCCGCTGGATGGCTGTCTTAGCACGGGTCAACTCATCTACCAATCCGATCAAAGTATAAATGAAAGCTAGAAAATTAGCATTCATAGCGTTAAAAGCAAGCAGTTGACCAATACTTAATTCCCTGCTAATAACTAGGCTACTGCCGAACCAAAGTAAGCCAATGCTGCCGATACCAGAAACTAACCCAGAGAAGGTATTATTGATAATTCCAATCTGGGTAGTACGGAGTAATAAGTTTGCTAAGCGACCAAATCGGCTTTGCAATTCTTCCCAGAATTGAGGTGCAGCGGTCGTAGTTTTAAGTGTAAGTGCGCCTTTAAAGCTTTCAACTAAAACGCCTTGGTTTTCCGCATCCAAGACTAACACACTACGGACTTTTTGCTGAAGTGTGGGCAAGAAAGCAATTGTAGATAGCGTCATCAAAACAGAGATAAAGACTGCAACTAGAGTTAGTTTCCCACTATAGAAAAGCATGAAACCGAAAGAAACCAGCGCAATAAAAAACTGGCTAGGTAAACTCACAACTACTTGTAAGACTAGCTGGTTAATCTCTAGAATATCTTGCAGTCGGCTAACAACTTCGCCACTACGACGAGTTTCATAGTAGGTCAGAGGTAATCGCAGGATTTGCCGCCCAAATTCTAGAACTAGCCCTAACTCAAGCCGTTGGGCAAAATGGGCAATAATATTATTTGCAATCAGTCTAAGGCCACTGCTAACAATCGTTATTGCCACAACCACAATCGATATAGCAGCGAGCAGCCTTGTATCGCCCCGAACTAGTACCTCATCCGTCAGAATTTGGATCAGGAACGGGTAAGCTAGAGAAAGCAGACCGATAAGTTGGGCGCAGAGTAAAGCCTGGAAGAGTATAGCTCGATAAGGCCATACGCGTCGAACAAAGTGCCCAAAGCCGCTAGCTTTATGATCAGGTTGGGCATAAAAGCGAACCGGATCTGGCTCCAGTAGAAGCATTACCCAATTTTTCCAGCCTTCAGTCAACTCCTTTCTGGATAGATAACGAATTCCTACGGCTGGATCGGCAATGACATACTTACTACCACGCTGCCCGTACAAAACAACCCAGTGGCTGCCTTTCCAGTGAATAATGGCTGGCAGCGGTGTTTTATTTAACCTGTCTAGGATCTCAGGTGATGCTTTGACTGACCGAGCATTGAAACCTAGTGCCTCTGCTCCCCGTCT
>JACCVJ010000531.1 GCA_013698215.1 Tatlockia sp.
ATCCGGATAGTTTTAACAAAAGAAGAGGATCGTACATTATTAGAATTGCGGGTAGCCACCGATGTACCGCAGCGAACAAGAGATCGCGCTCATATCTTGCGTCTGAACGCCCAAGGGTGGAATTCTCCAGCAATTGCAGAAATTTTTGAGTGTCATGAGCATACAGTAAGAGCCACAATTCGACGCTGGCAAGATTGGGGATTAGGGGGTCTGTGGGAAGCTTGAGGGGCGGGGAGCAAAGCGTAAATGGTCAGAAGCCGATTTACAATATCTGGAACGGTGTTTAGAGGTTGAAGAACGCACCTACAACAGTTTACAACTAGCCCAAAAGTTAGGATCAGAGCGCTGCGTAAAATTAAGTGCCGATCGACTAAGACATTTGTTGCAAAAAAGGGCTATAAGTGGAAGCGCTCGCCGTGTGCGCCATCGAGCCAAACAAGAAGCTCAGTACAACTGGCTCAAACAAGCTCAGTTAGATGCACTTAAACAGGTAGCACTGGTTCGGTGGAGTGGAATTGATGTACCTCAATGAGTCCGGCTGCCAGTTGTGGAGTCCCGCCAGTTATAGTTATAGCCGCAAGGGCGAACAAAAGCGAATCGAACAGACCGACCAACGTAACGGACGTATCAGCATTTTAGGTCTATGGCAACCAGATCAAAGCTTTAAGTATGCCTTAGCTTGTGGTAGTTTCAAAGTAAGAAAGTTACATCAAATTCATCGATTGGATTGCAGAACTTGCATCGGAGACTTTCCAGACAACCGGACGGATGACAGTCGTAGTGCCAGATAATGGTTCAATACACAAAAGCAACTTGACTCGCCAACAGTGGCAACGCTGGTATTCTCAGGGTTTGTTTCTGTTTTTCCTGCCCCCATATTGCTCCGAAATGAACCGGATTGAGGAGCAATGGCATCAACTTAAGACCCATGAAATTGCCGGACGGATGTTTGAGGATGTATGTGATTTAGCCCATGCCATCATTGATGGCATGGACTCTCGTAGTGTCAAGGGCGGTTATACACTGGAACGTTTTAAGTTTAATTCCGCCTGACTACTTAGCATGAATCGAATAAGAGAGTAGGATGTTTTCTAGACCCATTGTTTAACCCAGTGATACTGCCAGTAAGTAATAACAATTTTTGCCATAAATCTTTCATGCTCTAAAACCTCTACTTCTTGGCAAGCATTCGTGTAAGTCTTTTCTCTCTACCATTTTAGCGATAAGGATAGCCAAAGTTTGTGAAACAAACCATACAGTAAATTTTACGTTCCTAATAGGCAAATATAGAACGCATTTGATATTTTAAGAAGGGGCTGCAAGGCTTTTAAGCCTTAGCCTGACAAAGCAAAGATTGAGCTATGGTCGTTGCATGAGATAGGGTTCGCTTCTTCGTTGTTAACCAGATTTTACAACTTCCCATCGAGGATGCCCTTCAAAATCTCTCGCTTTGTCCACTTGGGAGGTCGTGTCTGCTTCTTAGTAGGTAATATCTGGAGCAATAGGGGTTCAAGTTATTCCCATTCTTTATCGGTAAGGCTGCTGGAATAGGGCATAGTCGCTGGCTTAGAGCGTCGTGAGTATCCTGATTCAAAATCGGCAAGATGTCAAAGGGGTTTTATAGTTGCAACAATGATTATCTTTAAAGAAGAAGATCGGTAAATGTATATGATTTCTTTGTCTCCCCTACTTCAATCTCGACTTTCTACCCCGCTTAAAATCGGTTCTGTAGAGGTCAAAAGCCGCGTCTTACAATCGCCACTGTCGGGCGTGACCGATTTAGTATTTCGGCGTTTAGTGCGTCGCTACGCTCCCGATTCGATGATGTATACCGAAATGGTCAATGCTACGGGGTTGCATTACGTTAAAGAATTGCCGAAAATCATGGAGATTGACGAGTGCGAAAGACCGATTAGCATTCAACTATTTGATTGTCGCCCCGATTTTTTGGCAGAAGCAGCGGTAATGGCTGTAGCAGAAGGTGCGGACACAGTAGATATTAATATGGGTTGTCCCGTCAATAAAATTACTAAAAATGGCGGGGGTTCTTCTTTACTGCGTCAGCCAGAAATAGCTGAGGAAATTGTCCGCTCAGTAGTTAAAGCTGTAGATGTCCCGGTTACAGTCAAAACTCGTATTGGGTGGAGTGACAAAGAAATCACGATTTTAGACTTTGCTAAACGCATGGAAAATGCGGGGGCGCAAATGATTACCGTTCACGGACGTACCCGCGCTCAAGGCTACAATGGTGCGGCAAAATGGGAGTGGATTCGCAAGGTTAAAGAAATACTTTCGATTCCGGTAATTGGCAATGGCGATATTTTTACGGTAGAAGCGGCAGTAAGGTGTTTAGAAGAAACTGGAGCCGATGGGGTAATGTGTTCAAGAGGAACTTTAGGCTATCCTTTTTTGGTGGGGGAAGTTGACCATTTTCTTAAAACTGGGGAGTTGCTGGCGACTCCGACTCCTGTACAGCGATTAGAATGCGCTAGAGAACACTTACAAGCTTTATGGGAATATAAAGGCGATCGCGGTGTGCGTCAAGCCCGAAAACATATGACTTGGTACGCCAAGGGTTTTAGCGGTGCGGCGGATTTGCGCGGACAGTTGAGCGTAATTACTACTGTAACTCAAGGGTTGGATATAATCGATCGCGCGATCGCTCATTTAGCCAATGAAAGCGTTTTAATTGACGAAGACTTGTTAGCTTTTGTCTAAGAGGACGAGTTAAAAGTTTGTAGTTAAGTCAAAAAAGCTCTCAGGGCATAAGCTGTAAATACAAGGGTAGTGCGATTCGTTGAATGCGGAATCGCGGTAATCAGTCCGTACATACGCATTCCAGCCAAGACTCCCAAGTCTAGCTGAACTTCTTGCGTTAATGTAGGTGAAAGTCCTACCCGTCAAACTCAGACGTGACTCCTTATCTGACCCCAGTGACTAGACTCGGTTTTATAGGGGCTGAAGCGGGTAACAGGGCGTAATCAGACAACTCTACGGGTTGACACTGGCGCTAACAGGGAGTTCCTACGATGAGCGCGACCTGAAATGGTCGTTTAGTACGGAAAGCCTACTTTCCTCAGAGGATTCACACCCTCTACCCCTGCGTAAAAGACTCGCTTGAGTCCGGTCACGTTCTAAGTAAGTAATGAAAAGGACGGAGTGCAGACCACGAAAGTAGCCGAAGCTAGCAGCCTAAGCTGGTTAGGAGCAAAGGGGAGTTCTCAAATGGTAAACGAAAGTGAACTATCGCTTAAACTGCGTTATGGAACAAGGAGCCAAAAGGCTGACAGGCTTTAACCAAAAGGTGAATGGGTAGGCTTAGGATTTCATCGTTCATAAGTCGTGTGAATACAATCCCATCGCAGGATAGATAGTACCTAACAGAGAACGGACAACTAAGGGATACAACAGGGTAAGCCCTACAGAGTCTAGGAGAGAACGAATACTCTTAGTAAGTCCGAGGCAACAAAGACCGAACTCTCTGGAGGGTAAAGGATGGAAGAAAAAGCGAACGCTGGTTCTAATGAATCAGATAGGAGTTGAAACATTACTCTTGACCGAAAGGAAAGCAGACTTCTTCTGGGTCTTATACGAAAGAAACAAGACTTGGGGATTTAATCTGAGGAGAAGTTAGATGGTGTCAGTAATGGCGACAAACGGACTGAAGAAACAGCTAGAAAACTGGAACCAGATTAACTGGAAGAAGGTTAACAAGACTGTTAGAAATCTACGTCAAAGAATCTTTCGTGCGAGGAAACTTGGTAACTTCCGCAAGTTAAGAAGCTTGCAAAAGTTGATGCAAAAGAACTACGCCAATTTACTACTGTCAGTTCGACGTATCACCCAAACTAATCAAGGTAAGGCAACGGCAGGAATTGATAGAGAAATTATCAATACCCCAGAGCAAAGGGTGTTTCTGGTAAACAATTGGAAAGGGGGAAACCTCAAACCAACACGGCGGGTAGAAATACCTAAGCCTAACGGCAAGAAACGACCGCTCGGAATCCCAACCGTGCGTGACAGAATCGAACAGGCAATAGTAAAGAACTCACTAGAACCCGAATGGGAAGCGGTGTTTGAACCCAATTCTTACGGGTTTAGACCGGGAAGGGGCTCCCATAATGCCATAGAACAAAGTTTCATAAGAACTTGCATGAGCAACACTGGCAGAGATACCTGGGTTCTAGAAACTGACATAAAAGGCTTTTTCGATAACATAGCCCATGAATCCATTTTGAGCATGATTGGTAATTTTCCTAATCGAATACTAATCAAAGAATGGTTAAAAGCAGGTTTTGTATTCCAAGGGAAGCTTAACCCGATGGAACAAGGCACGCCACAAGGCGGGGTAATTTCACCACTACTCGCCAATATAGGTTTGCATGGCTTAGAAAATTACATTAAAGCCACCAATCCTAAACTTGGTGTTATTCGCTACGCCGACGATTTCCTAAGTGCGATTCGATGTCGCATGGTTTGAGTGAGAGACTCATATGATAACTCTCCGGCTAAGTGTCCAACAAAGCCGTCCCCACCCGAAGGGGCATTAGGAGTAATTCTGGTGTTTC
>JACCVJ010000539.1 GCA_013698215.1 Tatlockia sp.
TTCTGTTAAAAAGTCGTGATTATGCTCCAAGCTTTCTAAGGCTGCTTCCAAAGATCCAGGCGTAGAAGGTACTTTACTTAATTCTTCAGGACTAAGTTCGTAAATATCTACATCCAATGGTTCCCCCGGATCGATTTGATTTTTGATCCCATTTATACCAGCACACAACATTGCTGAAAATGCTAAGTAGGGGTTGCAGCTAGGATCGGGACAACGAAATTCTAAGCGCTTTGCTTTAGGATTGTCGCCCGATAAGGGAATCCGAATCGAAGCGGAACGATTACCTTGAGAATAAGCTAGGTTTACTGGAGCTTCGTAACCCGGTACTAATCGTTTATAAGAGTTGATACTAGGGTTAGTAAAAGCCAGGATTGAAGGCGCGTGCTTAATTAATCCACCAATAAAATACAACGCCATTTGACTTAATTTGGCGTACTTGTCGCCGCCAAATAAAGGTTGTCCATCTTTCCAAATAGACATATGGGTGTGCATTCCTGTACCGTTGTCGCCATACAGGGGTTTGGGCATGAATGTTGCCGTTTTGCCATATTTTTTAGCAACGTTTTTGACAATGTACTTGTACGTCATTACATAGTCAGCCGCCGCAACCAAGGGCGCAAACCGAATCCCTAGTTCGCACTGTCCGCCGGAGGCTACTTCGTGGTGATGTTTTTCAATTGGTACGCCGCACTTGCCCATTGTTAGCAACATTTCTGAACGAATGTCTTGCAAGGTGTCGGTGGGCGAAACGGGGAAGTATCCGCCTTTGTTGGCGATTTTGTAACCTAAGTTGCCGCCGGGTTCTTGTCTCCCAGCATTCCAGCCGCCTTCTACCGAATCTATAAAGTAATAACCTTCGTGTCCGGTTTGATCGAAACGAGCATCATCAAAGATAAAAAACTCTGGCTCTGGGCCGCAAAAAACTGTATCGCCAATGCCCGTAGAGATTAGATAATCAATTGCTTTTTGAGCAATAGAGCGAGGATCGCGATCGTATAATTCCCCGGTACGAGGTTCTACAATCGTACAAATCATGCTTAAAGTTGGCACTTCCATAAATGGATCGATCCAAGCTGTGGTTGGGTCGGGTCGCATCGCCATGTCCGAATTGTTGATTGCTTTCCAACCCCGAATACTAGAGCCATCGAAAGCAACACCATCGGTAAAAGAGTCCTCATCAATTAGGCTGCGGTGGAAAGTGCAGTGCTGCCAAATACCCAGCATATCAACAAATTTTAGATCGATTAGCTCGATGTTATGATCTTGAATCATCTTCAAGACTTCTTGGGGGGTTTCAGCCATTGATAACTCCTTGTTTAGCCGATGCACTCAAATTTATAATGATATTTCTCTTTGCTGTTGTTGCGACAATAATTAATTATGCCACCTCTAGATCATCTTAAAGACATTGGGGCAGTTTTGTAGCTTATTATACAAAATCCTGTTTTGCTCGGTTAGATTTGGGATTAAACGTCGCTTATTTGTGTTTAAGCAGGTGACGAGCGATCGCGTTTTTAGCTTAATATCCTTAGAGAAGGGCGAAATAAAGCCTCAACGTTACACAAATTTATAACAAGTGCGATCGCACCCCTGTTAAAAATATTAAATATCAGAAAAAAAACTTGGGAGAACAATTTTATGCGGGATGCAATCACAAGCTTAATTGGTACTTATGATGTGGCTGGTCGCTATTTTGACCGCAATGCTATCGACACTCTCAAGTCTTACTTTGAGACGGGAACTTCTAGAATCCAGGCTGCAGGCGCAATTAATGGGAATGCGGCTGCTATTGTCAAGCGTGCTGGTTCTCAGTTGTTTGAAAATTTGCCTGAATTAATCCGTCCGGGTGGCAATGCTTACACCACAAGGCGTTATGCAGCTTGTTTGCGGGATATGGACTATTACTTGCGTTATGCTACTTATGCTCTTGTTGCTGGCAATATGAACGTGCTAGACGAGCGCGTATTGCAAGGCTTGCGCGAAACTTACAATTCTTTGGGTGTACCCATTGGGCCGACAATCCAAGGTATCCAAATTATGAAGGATATTGTTAAGCAGGAAGTAGCTGCGGCGGGTGTAGCAGATACAACTTTTGTCGATGAGCCGTTTGATTACATGACGCGAGAATTGAGCGAAAAAGATATTTAGTCAATTATCTACAAAAAGAAGCGGGAAGACAAAATCATCTCCCCGCTTTTTATTATTGTTATTATCTTCTTTGAGCTTTTGCCGCATCATCTGCGTTTGTTTTTTCAACTGCCTAGCCCTGGCGCTTCCGCCTCTACCTTTATGGTTTCTGCCCTCTTTGCGTGGCGATTCCCACCGCTTTAAGCGCTGCATAACCAATATCCCCACAATTAGATGTTTCAGTGGGCAGGAGGAGACTCGAACTCCTACGGGTTTCCCCGCTGCATTTTGAGTGCAGTGCGTCTACCAATTCCGCCATCCGCCCTTAACTGAAGCTTCGCTAGTATAACCCATAGTCCGATCTTTTAGCAAGGATTGATATTCTTGACTTGTTGCCCATAGATCGATCTCTTTAGCTCGTAATACAGGTACAGGGTGGCTTAATTGCGCTGTCCGGGCTGTGACTAGCATTTCTCCTAATTCAGTCTTGCTGATGTCGTCGTAGGCACGCGCTTGATCGATAAATGCCTCAAGGTTTAGTTGGGGTGCAAGAATCGGCGAACCTCCGGCTAGTTTCATTAGTAGAGACATGACGACTTTAGGGTTTTGGGTCGCTAATAACGCCGCGCGATCGCACGTAAACTCGGCACAGCGTACCCATTGCAATAGTTGCGTTTGTATGCTTTGCGCCAAAACTTCACCCCAAGTAGGAATTTGACTGGCGGCGAGGATAAGTAAATTTATCGGTGTCAGATAAACGCTGTGATCGCACTTTAGATGTCCTAATTCGTGAGCAATTACTGCTTGAATTTCCTCCGGTGTGAGTAGGTCAATTAGGGAAGTATGCAGCACTACAAAGGGTTGTTTCCCGCGCATGGCGAAGGTGTAGGCGTTAGGGACGGGATGCTGGCGGATGTATAGCTGGGGTGGCTCCAAATCCAAGATTGCACAGGCTTCTAGAAGCAATTGGTGGTATTGTGGTAGCTGATGCTTGCCTACTAAAACGCTGGACGCTATATTTTCTACATAAAAAAACTGCTCGGCTAAGGGCCCTAGCAGATTCCGCACCATCAAATCTATACCAGGTATCTGTTTGATTGCCTTGGTTGCTTCTAAGTCTAGGGGGTGACGAAATTCGTCAGCTTTCAAACCAATTAAAGAATTTTTAGATAAAGACATAA
>JACCVJ010000564.1 GCA_013698215.1 Tatlockia sp.
TTGATTAAACAAACTGAAGATTTGTATAAAGATAGAGATAAGTACAGCGATATTACTCAGCCTGTGTTTGCGGCTCATTCGGAGGCAGATATAGCCGCAAGTGTAGAAGAAATTGAACTATTAATTAAAAATCATCCTTATCCGGGTGAGAAAACAGAATTTTTCCGCATTGATAAAAGCTTAAATGTTGCCCATCCAAGTATTGTCTTAGAAAAAGATATCAAAGCTGATAATGAGATTTTAGAAAAACGTAATCCAGTTTTTAACGAAATGATGGATTGTGCCGAAGCTTTTATAAATAAGCATTTAATATAGTAAACATTTCCAGAATGTAAAAACAAATGAAAGCAATTTTAATGACCGCAACGGGCAAATCGGAAGTTTTAGAAATTCGAGAAATACCAGAGCCAACTATAGAAAAACCGACAGAAATCTTAGTGCATCTCAAAGCGGCGGGTGTTAATCCTGTAGATACAAAATTGCGGAGTAAAGGCACTTTTTATCCAGAAAATCAGCAAGCTATTTTAGGTTGCGATGGTGCGGGAATAATAGAAGCTATTGGTACAAATGTCAGCAAGTTTAAAGTAGGAGATGAAGTTTATTTTTGTGACGGTGGATTGGGAGGTAAGCGAGGCAATTATGCTCAAAAGACGGTAGTAGATGAAAAGTTTGTAGCACATAAACCTAAATCAATTTCCTTTGTAGAAGCGGCGGCGGCTCCCTTAGTACTAATTACAGCCTGGGAAGCATTATGCGATCGCGCTTTATTGCAATCAGAACAAAAAGTGTTAATTCATGCTGGCGCGGGTGGTGTTGGTCATGTAGCGATTCAATTAGCAAAGCTGCGTCAAGCTAAAGTATGTACAACGGTGGGGAGTGAAGAAAAAGCTAGTTTTACTCAGCTTTTAGGTGCAGAGCAAGCTATTTTGTACAAAGAAACCGATTTTGTTCAAGCTACATTGGATTGGACAGACGGCGCAGGGGTAGATATTGGGTTTGATACGGTGGGAGGAGAAATTTTTGGACGTACTTTCGCCGCTACAAAAATCTATGGGGATGTAGTGACAATATTAGAAGCCGATGCTAGTACAGATTGGAAAGTAGCGCGATCGCGTAACCTCAGAATTAGCTACGAATTGATGCTAATACCAATGTTACAAGGGCTAGTGGCGGCGCAACAACACCAAGCAAGTATCTTGACTCAATGTGCAGATTTGATTGATGCAGGAAAGCTCAAAATCCATGTAAGCAAGGTATTTCCACTATCTGAAGCCGTTGCAGCGCATCGGTTATTAGAAACGGGATCAGTTAGTGGGAAAATTGTCTTGCAATGCGATTAATCAAGCAAGTAGCGATCGCACTTCTCATAATATTACTAATATTACCTCAACCCGCCTGGGCAGCTTTAGCGCAATTAGATCGAACAGTTTTAACTTTAGAATTGCTGAATGCGAGAGTAAAAACGCCGAAACTAAGCGGCGGTATCCCCACAATTGATTTACAGCACTTTATTATCGATTTACGCCCGGAAAATACTGGTTTTCGCGCCAATTTTGAGCAAGTTTTACAAGCGGGGTTGCAAAGAGCGGGATCTAGTCCTTTGGGTTTGGATTTGAGTTATTCTCTGATTCAAGGGGATTTTGTGGGGAATAATTTGGGATTAAAGTCGCCCCTATATGGACAAGCTTTAGCGCCAATATTTACACCCATTGAACAAACACAATTGCAACGCGATCGCCGTCGTTACGCGCAATTAAGCCAACTCTCTATGTCTCTATTGGGTTCAAAAACTGCTACACCTGCTCAAATTAGTGTATTTCGCGGCGGTTTGAAGCTAGTACAAACTCGTTTTAGTGGCGAGGCAAATTTTACTAATACATTTTTTCTGCAACCAGTGGATGCTTCAGGGGCGATATTTACCCAAAACGCCAATTGGACTGAAACGCGATTTAGTCGCAATGTTAGCTTTGCGGGGGCGAGTTTTCGCAAACAGGGAATTTTTCGGGGGAGTATTTTCTTTACTCCGGCGGGTTTTAACCAAGCTCAATTTCTTGAAACGGCGATTTTTAGCGGTGCTACTTTTGAAGATACGGGCAATTTCAATCAAGCAAGTTTTAATGGACAAGCTAGATTTAACCGGATGCAGTGGCGGGGAAATGCTGATTTTTCTCAAGTTAGCTTTGCAAATCGCGCCTTATTTACAAAAAATCGCTTCTATAAATCTTTGTTTCTTACCGATGCAACTTTTAATCAAGCTGTGACGTTTCGAGAAACGCAATTTGATCGTGCGGTAAACTTGCGCGGTGCTAGTATTCTTAATCAAGCAGATTTTAGCGATGCAGCTTTTGCTAATTCTTCAGTTTATTTAAACGTATCCGATCTTATTTTTGATGCGGAATCCGCCAAAATTATCGGCAATCCAGGACAAATTGGCAGCGCAATTCAAGTACCAATATTGCAAGGTAATGAAAATGTACTGCGAAATCTAATTCAAAATTTCCGGCAATTGCAGCAAATAGGCGATGCCAATCAGTTAGATTACACTACTCAAAAGTTGCGCCGCGATGAATTATTGCGTAGGTTGTCGGGGATCAATATTAATACGGCAAGTTCCGAAACCTTACTAAAACTAGGGTTTTCGCCTATCCAAGTTGAAGAAATCGCAAATTATCGTTCTAGTGGGCTTTTTCGCAATCTGGGCGAAGTTTTGAGCCTAGATCAAATCGATCTCAATACTTATATTAAAGTCCGCGATCGCCTGGTAGCAACTTCTCCGATTTCCTCCGCAGAATCGGTACTACTAGCATGGCAATGGTTGGCTTTAGGTTTATTGCTGCTACTTAGCCGTTACGGGACGAGTTTTTGGTTAGTGTTTGGGGTGGGGACAATTGCGATCGCGCATTTTGGGTTAATATTTTGGTTAATTGACCGTTGGCGACGACTGCACCCCCAAAAGATTTTACCCACCGTTTACGAAACTAGCTGCGTATTAAGTAGTTTTTGCTTATTAGTGCTGTTTGGTTTAATTGCTATTTTTCGCACCTCAACCCAACCGTTTTTGACTTTAGGTTGCGTGGAGGCGATCGTTTTACCACTTCCGCTAGTTTTAGTTGCTAGGCTTTACCAAAAAGGACGTTATCACGACTTGATGAATAGCAGCTACTTTGTAGAAGATGGTAGTATGCGGCAATTGAGATTATTAATTGGTAGATTGCCAGTTATGCCGCGCTTTCCGCTATTTCGAGAGCGTTATATGCCCGTATTGTGGTCAAATCGCTGGAATTGGCTAAATTACTACGATTTTAGTTTAAATAATCTATTGAAATTAGGTTTTAACGATATCCGGCTGCGTGACGAACATTTACCAGGAATTGTGACTACTCTTGCTTGGTATCAGTGGGTAATTGGTTTGCTTTATCTAACGTTGTTGT
>JACCVJ010000575.1 GCA_013698215.1 Tatlockia sp.
TGAAGGAAAATCCTTAGAAGTCGCAACTCATAATTTGATGGGAGAGCAACTTTTTATCACCAATCTGCAAACATCAACAATAATAAATGGAATTACTAGTAATGTAGCCAATTATTTTTTAGGTTCAATTTATACTAGCGTTCATTCATTACTAATGCGCCAAGATTTATTAAAGGGAGAAAAATTCGCTGAAGATGTTGGTGCGATCGCAGATTATGAATGGTATCTAAAAATGGGGTTTTATGGAGATATTATT
Source organism: Tatlockia sp. (assembly GCA_013698215.1). Taxonomy (GTDB): domain Bacteria; phylum Cyanobacteriota; class Cyanobacteriia; order Cyanobacteriales; family Chroococcidiopsidaceae; genus Aliterella. The sequence goes on from JACCVJ010000575.1 coordinate 257, forward strand.
TATCACCCTTTCATTGAGGCTAGTCATCGCTCTTACCCCGGACAAGCCACCGCTAAAAAGAGATTAAAAGAAAATGGGCTTTTGATGCAAAAGATCCACGATCGCAACCGAGAATCTATTGCCATGAAATTAGGAAATGAAAACGAGTATTTTTTATCACTGGCTACTAAATATGACAAAGAAATACTAGCGTATCGTTATGCAAGACCAACAGGAGCAGAGCTAAAAAATCAACCAATATCCGCAGGATTAGAACTAATATCAGTATTTTGTAAAATGCCTAAGCAAGTAGTCATAGACACTTATTTAAAAATAGTTGGTAGAAATTTTTACATTGAAAATAGTATTAATTATGCTAAAAAAATGCACAATAAATTGACAATAAGCCAAGCATAAAAAGATGAAAATACTGTTAGTTTCTGAACATTATGACTCTTTAATTGGTGGTACAGCAACTTATGTAAAAGCTGTAAGTAACGCCCTGGCATCTAGGAAAATTAAAGTCGAACTAATTGTACCCAATACCCAAGACACCAACGAGCTTAATGTAGTAGATAAAAATGATTACTTACGGATTCATTATCTTGGATCTCTGCAAATATTGAATAACAATTATCGAAAATCAAGAACAGCTTTCGTTACTAAAGTCAACTCTTATTTAGAACAAGTTATAGGTAATATTTCCCCAGATGTGTTGCACGTACTTGTTGGTATGTATTTGATGGAAGGACTAGAAACTGAAAGCTTGCAAATACCCTGCTGTGTTACTTTACATAATGTTCCACCCAGGGAATGTAGTAGGACTTGGAAAGGAGACTCTTTAACTGCTTATTTAATAGAAAAGCTTAGACTGAATCTAATCAAAGCAATCAATTACCGCAGACTATTGCGTCATAAATACGATGCTTATATTCCTGGAAGCTATAGATTTGGTCAAGTTCTATCTACAATGATTCCAGATAGAAAAATTATTCCCATAGAAGACGGCTTTCTTGCCAATATGGAAGCGAAGCCTAGTAAAACTATAAATTATAATTGTCGTTTACTTACTATAGGTGCTTATATACCTCACAAAGGACAACATTTAATATTGGCAACCGCCGCTCAATTGCGCGATCGCGGGTTAGACTTTTCTTGGACTCTGATTGGGCCGATTCGCGTCCAAAAGTATTATCAATACTTGCAAAAACAAATAATAGACTTGAGTTTAAGCAAATATATTACTTTGAAAGTTGATGTCCCCAGGCAAGAACTTGAAACTGCCTATGCTAGTAGCGATATCTATGTTCAGCCTTCTTTAGAAGAAGGCTTTTGCTTTACAGCTTTAGAAGCAGCTTTTTATCAGTTGCCTATTGTTGGTACTAACGAAGGAGCAATTCCAGAAATTATCCGTAGAGGGCAGGGTATATTAAGCGAACCATCAGTGTCATCATTAGTGCAAGCCATCCTTGATATCCAATCTAATCGTGCAAAATATCTTTACACCGAGGAGCAACTTACAGCTTTGATCGAGCGCTATTCTTGGACGCGAATGACCGATGAATTGCTTGCACTTTATCAATCTTTAGCAAAGTCAACTTAAACAAGTTTTATGAAAGTGTTAATGGTTATTCCGGCGGTGGGGAATGTTTATGGTGGCCCTACCAAAATTGTCCAACAATTGGCTCAAGCTGTTGGTAATCTTGGTCATGAAGTTGATATTGTCACTACTCCAGCAAATGGCTCAACTAATTTAGATGTACCGCTATACAAATGGATAGATGAGAAAAATTACCGCCTTCAATATTTCCCATACTGGGATATCGCTGATTACAAAATAAGCTTGTCTTTGACTAAATGGTTGTTTCAGCACGTAACTGAGTACGATTTAGTTCATACCAATGCCGTGTTTTCTTACCCCGTTTTACCCGCTCACTGGGCTTGTCAATTTCACAAAATCCCTTACATTATGACCCCCCACGGAATGTTAGAGCCTTGGGCAATGGCATACAAAGCCCAAAAGAAGCGTTTGTACTACGATTTACTTGAAAAACCTGCCCTCCAAAAAGCTGCGGCTATCCAAATAACTGGCTCTCCCGAAGCGAGTAGCATCAAGTCTTATGGGATTGAGACACCAATGATTTTTGTTGCTAACGGCATTCATCGCCACGATTGCGAAACTCTAGCAGATCCAGAGCTTTTCTATCGAGAGTTTCCCCATACCCACAACAAAACATTAATTATCTTTCTCGCCAGAATTGACCCAAAAAAAGGGTTGGATTTACTGGCAAAGGCTTTTAGCCAAGTTTACGCTCAGTTTCCTCAAACTCATATAGTTATAGCGGGCCCAGATAATACCGGGTTTTTGCCTACCGTCCAGAACTACTTTACCGAATCCGGGTGTTTGGAAGCTGTTACCTTTACGGGAATGCTTACAGGAGCGATTAAGTATGCGGCTTTGGCGGCGGCGAGTATATACGTTGCGCCATCCTACTCGGAAGGGTTTAGTATGTCGGTTTTAGAAGGCATGGCCGCAGGATTGCCCTGTGTAATTACAACAGGTTGCAATTTTCCCGAAGCTGGGGAAGCCGAGGCTGCTTACATAGTCAAAGTTGATGCGGATGAAATTGCCCAAAAACTGATTTATTGTCTGAAACATCCTCAATTAGCCAAAGAAACAGGCGATCGCGCCAAGCGGCTGATTCTTTCCCAATACACTTGGGAAAATATTGCCATCCAGTTAACAGACTTCTACACTACTATCATCAATAAACATTAAATAGC
>JACCVJ010000584.1 GCA_013698215.1 Tatlockia sp.
AATTGAGCAAAAGCACTCTGTAACTGCACTCCAGGGTCTGTAGCCACCCATCCTTGATTGGTTAGCTGTCTAACTTCAAAATGTAGGTGAGCGCCCGTAGAATTGCCCGTACTACCTACACGCCCGATTACTGTACCTTGTTCTACCACTTGACCAGGTTGCACAAATATTTCTGATAAGTGAGCGTAAAGGGTTTGTTGACCGAACTGTTGATGATCTAAAACCACCGTTAAACCATAACCGCCCATGAGGTCAGCTACCGCTACATTACCACTATAAGCGGCAATAACGGGCGTACCCATAGCTGCACCCAAGTCTGTACCCGCGTGAAAGCGACGATCTCCGGTAATAGGATGAATCCGCCAGCCAAACAACGATGTAATGCTTGCAGGTATTGGAAGCGGAAACATCAAATTTGTATTATCGTTACCCAGCATTCCTGTAGGTCTAATTGTGCGGTTGTAGAAGCTACTAACAGGTATTTTGGGTAAGGTTACGACATTTTTAAAAGCCTTTTGTCTATTTATAGGCGATCGCAATACATTTGTTGAGTTTATAGGCGATCGCCTAGAGTTTGTATAGCGGATTCTACTTGTTGTATTCGCTTCGACAGGAAGTATTGCTGTAGTAGCTACGGCGCGACTATTGCTTACCCAACTGGCGTTTGGTTGAGGTTTTTGAGGAGTAGATACCCGAAAAGAATTACCTCTAGTTGTAATTATGGTCTGAGGCTGAGATTTACGGCTGGGACGCTGGGAAAAAATAACTTTACTAGGGGCTTCGTAAGTGCTGGTAGCGCCCGTACTGTAATCTGTCGGATCGATAAATGCGCCGTTATAGTCTTGAGTTTTTTGAACAGCAGTTTTACGCGCTGGTGCTACATAGGTAGATACTCTAGGCTGCGGTGCGGCTTGTTGGCGGATAACTTCAGCTTTGGGTTTAACTAACCTACGTTGCAATCTTTGCAATCTATCTGACGATGGTTGCGGCGCAACTTCTGAGGTGGGTAAGGGGACAAGATTATCGGAGGCGCTCTCAGTTTGAGCAAATACTTGATTGCAGCTAAAAATGCTAAAAACGCCGATCCAACTAAGGCTTTTAATTATTAGCGACCTTTGGCGTACAGGCTTGCGGTGATCATTGTGCTGATTCATTTTCCCCCTAAAGTATTGCTTAATTACTAAGCTCTCGTAATTTTAATATTTTCTTTTGTAAACTTCAATGAATTATCTATAGCCAAGACTAATACTACCTGGCTTAAGGTGTATTTCTGAACCATCTTCTATTTGTAAGCGCAAAGCACAAGTATTAGTAATGCCGATAATTACCCCAGTGCGATCGCCTACTGTTACCGATTGCCCCATATTTATCAATAATTGTTCGTAAGCTGGGATTAAATTTGCGACTGGTTCGTTTATTCCTCTTTCTATCCCTTGAATAGTAACAGCAGCGAGCATTTCTAAGCAGGGAATTGTGTTTGTAAACGAGCTTAAATTGATACCTGTTTCGGATACAGGGTTAGTCCAATTAATCCCTACACCAACAACCGCTTGAGTAATAATACCTTGGTTAACCTTTGTTTCTGTAAGAATACCGCCGAGTTTGCGCCGATCTATCACTAAATCGTTAAGCCATTTTAATTGTACGGGAATGCCCAGAGTTTTTAGAGCGGTAGCAATTCCCCAAGCAGTGCGTAAAGTTAATTGACTTTGTGAAACTGGGATATTGGGTGCAAGGGCGTAAGACAAGTACAATCCCCCAATGGCAGAATCCCACTGATGCCCTCGTTGTCCGCGTCCGGCGGTTTGCTGGGCGGCAATTACGACACTTCCTGGCTTTATTCCTTCCTTAATTAGCTCCCATAAAGTTTTATTTGTAGAGGGGAGAGTTTCATAAATATGCAGTGTCAGATTTTGGGCGGTTAATGCCTCTAACTTTTGTCTTTCTAAGCTCAAGATTTGCTACTCAAGTTACTATAAATCAACACTTATTATCACCTATGGCAATGCACGTTACTTGGAACTGGCGCACCTGCGAAGAACTACCATACCTGACTTGCAGCCTTTTGGAGCCTTGG
>JACCVJ010000586.1 GCA_013698215.1 Tatlockia sp.
AGGATGTACACCACATCTGCGTTTAAATGCGCCAGGTTTTAGGTTTAGGAATTGCTCGTAAGTCATGGTTGATTCCTCCTTCATCTACTTTTAACTGCCTTTGACCTATTCACGCAAGAGGTCTAATGTCAAAAGCTCGGTAAAACAAAAAATTGCCCAAATAAAATTGCAAATTGCCGATAACCCTGCTCAACAAAAACGTTTGGCAAGTCTTGAAGGGCTAATTGACCAAAAATTAACAGAAGTAGAAAGCGCTGTTAATCTCCGCCAGCAAGGCTTTGACGTAGCGCCACAATCGTTAAGAACCGAGCAAGAGAAATATATATCTGACAGAATAGACGCAACGCTTCAAGAGATGGAATCCTTTGAAGCTCAATTAATTCAAAGAAATGTGCTTTCAATCAGAGCTAATACATACAACTTTGGGAACATATTTGCTATAGGAATATTGCTTAACTTTTTGGTTTTAGCGGTTGTTTATTACTTTGTACAACAAGAAATTAACGAACGCCAAAAAGTAGAAACCGATTTAGAGCAAGAGCGAGTCTTGACTTTTGCAATTTTAGAGACGAGTGCATTAATAGTAATAGTTTGCGATCCCCAAGGCAAAATTGTGCGCTTTAACCGCGCCGCCGAACAAACTTCGGGTTATTACATCGACGAAGTTAAAGGTAAGTATTTGTGGAGTTTATTTGTACCACCCCAGGCAGTAAACCTAGTAAAAAACGCCATCGAAAACTTGCCCGCAAGTCGCCCTGATAACTACGAAACTCACTGGATTGCCCGTAATGGCGATCGCCGTTTAATTACCTGGGCAAATACTCAACTGCGCGATCGCACAGGTGCGGTGGAATATGTAATAGCTAGTGGTAGCGATATCACCGAACGCGCCGAAGCTACACAAGCCTTGCTAGAAACCCAAGAGCGCTATCATGACTTATTTGAAACCGCCAGCGATTTAATTCAAAGCGTCGCCCTAGATGGGCATTTTATTTATGTAAACCGAGCTTGGCGCGAAACTCTGGGCTATAGCGAAGCTGAGATCGATCATCTTTCTTTATTTGATATTATTTCTCCCGACTATCAGCCCCATTGTCAAGAGTTATTTCAGCGCGTGTTAAATGGAGAACAAATCGGCATCGTGCAGGCAGAATTTGTCACTAAAGAAGGTAGCATCATCTTAGTTGAAGGCAGCGCTAGTTGTAAATTTGTTGATGGCAAACCTACCGCTACTCAAAGTATTTTCCGCGACATTACCCATCGTCAACAAACCGAAGCCCAACTCCAGCAAACCAACGATCGCCTCAATCTCTCGGTAAAAGAACTAGAACAGCGCAATCATGAAATAACTTTACTTAGCGAAATTAGCGATGTTCTCCAAGCTTGTCGCACGATTGTCGAAGCTTACACGGCAATTTCTACGTTTTTAAAGCTGATGTTTCCCGATCTTCCGGGCGGAATCTTTCTAATTAATGCCTCGAAAAATATTGTTGAAGCGGTAGTAACTTGGGGATCTCCACCCTTAACCAGCCATACCTCCTTTTTGCCTACCGATTGCTGGGCATTGCGGCGGGGGCGATCGCATTTTGCGGGGGTATTGCATAGCAATTTGCAGTGTCAACACTTAGATCATCCCCTCCCCGCCGCTTCTTTGTGCGTACCCATGATCGCCCAAGGAGAAGCCCTGGGAATGCTCTATTTAAGCTCCTTAGAATCGGGAACGGCAATTGAGGCTAAACAACAACTAGCATTCACTGTCGCCGAACATATTTCCTTAGCTCTAGCAAATATTAAGCTGCGAGAAAAATTAGAAGGTCAAAGCATCCGCGATCCGCTTACAGGACTATTTAATCGCCGATACATGGAAGAATCATTGGAGAGGGAAATTCACAGGTGCGATCGCAAACACCAACCGTTGGGAATTATCATGCTTGACGTTGACCACTTTAAGCGCTTTAACGACACTTTTGGGCATGAGGCTGGAGACAGCATACTTCAAGAATTAGGGCAGTTTATCCAAAAATACGTCCGAGGCTCAGATATTGCCTGTCGTTATGGCGGTGAAGAATTTATACTTATTCTACCAGAAGGCTCTTTAGACATTACCAGCAAACGAGCAGAGCAACTTAGAGAAGGGATCAAGCACCTACATCTCAAGTATCGTCACGAACCCCTAGGTCAAATTACCCTTTCTTTGGGTGTAGCAAGTTTTCCCGAACATGGGCTAACCGGACAAGATGTAATTCGTGAAGCCGACGCAGCACTTTACAGGGCTAAACACGAAGGGCGGGACGCAGTTAGACTTGCACCTTAAAACTTATAGCGACTGCAACAATCCCCTGGTAGGGGATGTTAACCTAATGAATGAAGAATTGTTTATCTAGCCCAACAATTTTAAATTTATCTAGCCGAGGATCTTTATAGTGGTAGCTACCCCTGAAAAATCTCAATT
>JACCVJ010000566.1 GCA_013698215.1 Tatlockia sp.
AAGAAACTTTAGTTAAAATGGTGTCTAACATTGTTTTGGAAAGCGCCGTTGGTACAGTTCCAGTAATTGGCGATTTGTTCGATGTTGCCTGGAAAGCTAACACCAAAAACTTTGAATTAGTCGAAGCTCATCTCAATATTCCTCAAGCAGTAGAAAAGAAAAATACCTGGTTTATTTTTATACTTATAGCTGGCTTATTTATATTCAGCATAGGAATATTAGCTATTAGCTTTTTTACACTCAAATTACTAATCAGTGTCATAACTGGCTAATTCTTCAGAGAATGAGTTGAAAGCCTTTCGATGAGTATCTAACAATTACACGCTTGCCTAAAAAAGGTGTCCCCTAAATATTTTCCCCCCTTTTCAAGGGGAGTCAAAAAGCGGTATAGCTGAACCTGACCGCTTTATTGACGTGGGTTAGGGGGGATCTCCTTTACGAGCCATTGCTTAAAATATATAAAATAAAAGTAAGTGTTACGTCGAGCTTGCTTACATATGCAGACAACAACCCAGTTACCGATTCCCCCACACTTTGAGGCGCAAAAAGTAGGCGAAGTTTGGCGCGTACCCTATCAAGAAAGGGCGCAGCAAGCTAGAGATTGGGCAAAAATACACCATATTAAGCCAGCTTTTGAAGATAAAAAACGGACTTGTCTGTTATTGATTGACGTACAAAATACGTTTTGTATTCCTGGTTTTGAGCTATTTGTAGGCGGACAATCGGGAAATGGTGCAGTAGAAGATAATAAGCGGTTGTGTGAGTTTATTTATCGCAACTTAGGGTCAATAAGCGCGATCGCACCTACCTTAGATACTCACACAGCAATGCAAATTTTTCACCCGATCTTTTGGATAAATAACGAAGGAATCCACCCAACTCCCGCCGCTACCAACATTACCCCAAAAGATATCGAACAAGGCAAGTGGAAAGTTAACCCCGCCGTTGCCTATAGTTTAAATTTGACGTGCGAAGTTCTGCAAAACCATGCCCTGCATTACGTCAAGCAACTAAGCCAAAATGGTAAATATCCATTAACAGTATGGTTTTATCATTCTATGCTTGGTGGGATTGGTCATGCTTTAGTTTCCGCCGTAGAAGAAGCAGTATTTTTTCATTGTATTGCCCGTGACAGCCAAACTCAATTTGAAATCAAAGGAAATAACCCTTTAACTGAAAACTACTCAGTTTTGCGCCCAGAAGTGCTAGAAAGCTTTGGGGGAAAACAGTTAGCCCAAAAAAACACCCGCTTAATCCAGCAATTGCTAGATTTTGATAAAGTTATTATTGCCGGACAAGCAAAAAGTCATTGTGTAGCTTGGACAATTGACGACTTGCTCACAGAAATTCAACAAATCGATTCAAGTTTGGCAAAAAAAATCTATATCTTAGAAGATTGTACAACCCCCGTAGTAGTCCCCGGCGTTGTAGACTATACCCTACAAGCAAATTCAGCCTTTGAAAGGTTTGCCGATTCTGGAATGAACTTAATAAAATCTACTCAATTTTAAACAGCTATTATCTTGCTACGTTCGCAAGCACAATATCTAATAATAGTAAAGGAAATAGTTTTTAATCAATGTCAACTACAAACTCTTTTATTCGTTCGGCACGTCGAGGTAAGCATAAAATATTTATTGGTATGGCTCCGGGGGTAGGCAAAACTTACCGGATGCTAGAAGAAGCCAAAATGCTCAAACAAGAGGGAATTGATGTCGTTATTGGGCTAATAGAAACTCACGGGCGCAAAGAAACGGCTCGAAAAGTCCTTGATTTAGAGATAATCCCCCGCAAGCAAATCGAGCGAGGGGAGCTAACTTTAACAGAGATGGACACCGAAACAATTATCGAGCGATCGCCAGGTCTTGTATTAGTAGATGAATTAGCGCATACTAACATACCCGGTTCTACCACCGAAAAACGCTATCAAGACGTAGAACTAATTTTAAATGCGGGAATTGATGTCTATTCTACGGTGAATATTCAGCACCTAGAAAGCCTCAACGACCTAGTAGCTAGGATAACAGGGGTTATAGTCCGAGAGCGCGTCCCCGATCGCCTGTTAGAGGAAGCTGACGAAGTTGTAGTAATAGATGTCACCCCCGAAACCTTACTCGAACGCCTCCGAGACGGGAAAATTTACGCACCCCAAAAAATTCAACAATCCTTACAAAACTTTTTTCAACGCCGCAACTTGATTGCGCTACGAGAATTAGCTCTGCGGGAAGTCGCCGACAACGTAGAAGATGATGCAATTTCTTCAACCCCCGCCGAAAAATTTTGTAACATTCACGAACGAGTTTTAGTTTGCGTCTCTACTTATCCTAACTCCATGCAATTGTTGCGCCGGGGAGCGAGAATAGCTGGGTATATGAATGCGCCGCTTTATGCTGTGTACATCGCCAATCTCGATCGCTTTCTTACCAAAGAAGAAAGCCTGCATATTGAAACTTGCGACAAACTTTGTCGAGAATTTGGCGGCGAATTTATCCACATCAAAGACCAAGATATTCCAAGTGCGATCGCTCATGTCGCCCAAGACAAACATATTACCCAAATTGTAATCGGCGAAAGTCAGCGATCGCGCTGGAAAATGTTATTTCAAGGTTCCCTGACTCAGCAATTGATGCGATTGCTAAAAAACATCGATCTGCACATCATCGCCACCGAAAAAATCGCCGCCCCATCACAATTAAAGGCAGAAATTAAATAGGCGATCGGGCTTAAAATTTAAGTTAAGGCTAGGATCTATGCTCTCTAACTTAAAAATAACCAACCTATTTTAGTATGACTCGTGTAATTGGTTTAATTAGTGGTACGTCTGTAGACGGTATTGATGCGGCATTAATAGACGTAACAGGGACAGAATTAGACTTAAAAGTTGAACTTATAGCTGGCGAAACCTATCCTTATCCTCCCAACTTGTCAGCGCAAATTTTGGCAGTGTGTGGCGGCGAAAAGCTATCAATGGCAGAACTAGCGCTGCTTGACGATGAGATTGCTTGTAGCTTTGCCTGGGCTGCTGAGGATATTCAAAAAGATAGCGATCGCGCGTCATTAATTGGTTCTCATGGGCAAACAATCTATCACAAGCCTGTAGGCAAGGTAATTTCCCCTAGCAACTTAGCTTATAGCCTCCAACTCGGTAGGGGAGACTTAATTGCTCAAATAACTAAAATTCCTACTATCAGTAACTTTCGCGCCGCCGATATCGCCGCCGGAGGAGAGGGAGCGCCCTTAGTCCCCAAAGTAGACGCTTATCTTTTGAGCCACAAAGAAAAATATACCTGCGTCCAAAATTTGGGTGGAATTGGCAACGTAGCTTACTTACCCCCACGCAGCCAAGAGAATTGGCTAGATAAAATTTGTGGTTGGGATACGGGCCCAGCAAATTCCCTTTTAGACTTAGCCGTACAACATTTCACGGGTGGCGCTCAAACTTATGACCATAATGGAATCTGGGCTGCAAGCGGTACACCTTGCGATCGCTTAGTAGAGCAGTGGTTACACCAAGATTTTTTTGAACAGCTACCCCCAAAATCTACCGGGCGAGAGTTATTTGGCTCTTTATACCTACACCAATGTTTAGCCGACATGGAATCCTACGAACTCAGTCCCGCCGATAAATTAGCTACCCTAGCCGAATTAACTGTTGCTTCTATCGTCCATAGCTACCAAGCTTTTTTACCCCAAAAGCCCGATCGAGTGCTGTTGTGTGGCGGTGGAAGTAAAAATCTCTACCTTACCAATCGGTTGCAAGCCCTACTGCAAAGCGCCGCCGTAGTGACTACCGATGAAGTAGGATTAAGTGCGGATTTCAAAGAGGCAATTTCTTTTGCTGTGTTGGCATACTGGCGCAATCTAGGGATTGCTGGCAACTTACCTAAAGTTACTGGTGCAAAACAAAAAATGCTACTGGGAGATATTTATCAAACTTTCACCAATGTTGTTAGTTAATACTGTAAAAAAAATGGGTATCCTAAGTTCGTCACCTCCTGTAGCTCCAAAATTTAGCTCGTTTACAAGTTCTCCCTTGATTGAATCGTTAATTTCCTATGACAGATCCCAACATTGGTCGTTTATTAGCTAAACGCTATCAGATTCAAAAACTAATCGGTACTGGAGCGATGGGGCAAGTTTATTGTGCCAATGATATTTTGTTGGGTGGCGTACCTGTAGCTGTCAAATTTCTTGCTCTCTCCATTCAAAACAAAAAAATTCGGGTTAAAGAGCGCTTTGAAACCGAGGCTAAAACTTGCGCTTTATTAGGACAAAAAAGTATTCATATTGTCCGTGTTATGGATTACGGTGTAGACGAACAGGGGACACCATTCTATGTCATGGAATATTTGCAGGGAGAAAATTTGAATGATGCTGTCCGGCTCACTCCAGTTACTCTACCTAGGTTTTTGAGTTTATCGCGGCAAATTAGTCTAGGTTTACAGTGCGCTCACCAAGGTATTTTAGTTGATGGCGAAATTTGTCCAATTATTCACCGGGATGTTAAGCCAAGCAATATGCTTGTAGTTCAAGATCCTAGTTTTGGCGAATTGGTCAAAGTATTAGATTTTGGCATTGCTAAACTAATCCAAAGTGATAGCAATCAAACGAAGTATTATCTGGGAACTTTAGCTTATTCTTCTCCCGAACAAATGGAAGGCAATGATATCGATCCGCGCTCTGATATCTACAGCCTGGGAGTAATGATGTATGAAATAATTACAGGGAGTATGCCTGTTCAGGCAAATACTGAATCTTTTGGCGGTTGGTACAAAGCTCATCACTTCCAAGTTCCCCGTTCTTTTGCCTCTACAAATATTAAACTTATTATTCCCAAAGCAGTAGAGGAGTTGATACATAGTTGTTTAGCTAAGTCTCCCAACGATCGCCCCCAAACGGTGGGAGAAATTATTGCCGCGATCGTAGAATTAGAACAGCCGCAAAGTATAGGCGTAACAACGAGCCTCCCGCAGACCCTCCCACCGCCACCGCCCAAACAAGAAATCATTAACCACTCCCTAACTATGGGAGCGCCATTTTTAGAGCGATCTTTTTCTGACGATCCAGTTTTTCAACCTACGGCTTGGCCCAAAAATAAGCCCATCGCCGATATTGTCTTTCCCCAGCCCATTCGTACCAAAGGCGAAATTATTTCTGCGCTCTGGGTAATGCTGCCTCAACAGGAAATTGAAAAACGTTTGCAAGGTGCGCGTTTCAACCAGTTTTTGTTTATCAGCACCCCTCACCCGATGATGCTTTGGATTACAGCGCTTTACAGTTCTCAATACGGTGTCAAGTGGCTGGCTTATTATATGGACTTAAAAACTCGTCAAGGTCAAGAAATAACTAGGCTATTAGGGGAATCTGGCTCTTACCGATTGTTGCTATTTGCCAGAGAATCTCCAGAGTGTGCTTGTAAGACTTTGTTAATGGCGATCGCGCTAGTGCAGCGCCAACAACTGCAACAATGGGTAATGACTAGCCAAAATCTGGTTTCTGTTGCCGAGCCTCAAGTTAGTAAAGGTTTGCTCCGGCAAGAGTTTGAGAAGCTTAAACCACAGATTTTAGCCAAGTTGCAACCTTCAGGTTTAGATTCGGTTTTTAATGCTACTTTGTAGAGCTTGTTATTTAGATGGGACAATTATTGCTCTATTAATAAATTACAGTTTTTTCCAC
>JACCVJ010000598.1 GCA_013698215.1 Tatlockia sp.
AAGGAAGGATTAAGCAAGTTAATTGCGTCATATTGAGAAACGCGATCTCCCTGTTTACGCAACTTATCAAGATCCAATCGTAACTCTGCGAGCGCCTGTCTAATCTCTACCTTTCGCCAACGTTGCGCCCAAATTCCTTCCTGTTGCTGACGTTGCTCAATCTTTTCCCACAATAATCCAAAAGTATAAGGTTGAGTTAATTGTTGTGCTAACCACTGAACATTTATTCCCAAATCGGCAGCTATAGAAGTAATATCTGGCTGATACCCGTCCAAAATTCCCGACCAAAGTATCCGCAATTGGTGACGTACTTGCAAGCGAAGTGCGATTACTTTTGCCTGTTCTACTAAAAAAGGCTGCTCATCAACGCTCATCAATGCCCATTCATTTAATTGATTTGACAACCCCAAAGCGGCGCGTCCAGTTTGCCTTGCCGAAGTCACTACTTTTACTAAAGGACTATGACGAAAACGCGCATTTACCCGCAATAAAGCCTGGTAAAAAGCTACATCTTCCGGTGTTCGGACGGCGGGCAAGCCTCCCGCTTGTTTGTACATCTGGGCAGTTACAGCAAGGCTGGCTCCATAATGTTGATAATGGCGCGGAAAGCGATCGTTAGGGTCAGGGTCAATGTAATCTTCTAATTCGGCAATTAAAGAACGATACCCAACTTCGCGCAAATAACAAGCTTTGGCGTAAGGATTTAAAGTAGCGCGATTACTTTTGGTTGTATAAATTCTTCCACCTACTGCATCCGCACCCGCCACAATTTCGGCAGTATTAGCCGCAATCCAAGTTGATGTAACTTGCGAATCGCCATCTGTTGAAGCAATTATGCCTTGCTTACGCCCCAAATAAATCAAACGGCGATAAGCCTCATCCATCAAAATTTGCCTTACTCGGCCAATGTAAGCCTCTGCCGGAGGTAAAGTTAATTCGACTACGTGCAAAACTAATTCGGGGTACAACCTAGCAAAATAACGGGCAACTTCTGCGGAATTGTCGCTACAGTTATTTGCTAATAAAATAACTTCGTAGCGCTGCCAGTCGAGTTTCTTTCCCTTCAAGTCAATTTGGTAGGTTAGGGCTTTAAGAGTGGCTTCTAAAGTTTCCGCTTCATTGCGAACAGGGACAATGACGCAGACTTCGCATTGAGCTAGGGGCGGTTTTGAAACTAGAGGCGGTAGAGATTGCAGGAATGAATTACTTGCTAAGTCGGCAAATAATTCTAAGCGCTCATCTCCCATCGCACTTTTGATTGCAGGACATAAGATTTTTATGAAGATTTATAAACACTATTTTGTCTTTTTATACCTAGCTCTAAATCTGTCTGGTGGAAGATTGGTAATAATTACAGCAAGTTGCAAGTTTATTGAATACAATAGCAACAGTTGGCAAACCAGTTGCGTAAATGTTTGGGATTGACTAAATCAAGAGCAGTGGCAAGTAGAACATCAACCATGTTTGTAGTGGAAGGAGAAAATTGACGTAAGAAAGATTTGAGTTGTGACAACCATTGTTCAATGGGGTTAAAATCTGGAGAGTAAGGCGACAGATTCAGAACGTCAGCGCCTACCGCTCTAATGAGGGGGATGATTGAAGCCAGTTTATGAGCGGGAAGATTATCCATAACCACCACCGCACCTGACCATAACTCTCGGTACTAAACACTTTTTGACAAAAACTTCAAGGGCTTTGCCATCCATCGCTCCATTGAGAGTCATTAATGCCACCACTTTGTTTAAGCTAATTGCGCCAATTACCGTAACCCTTGCACCGCGATAGAAAGGTTTGAGGGCGTATACTCTACTTCCTTGAGGGGAGCGAGCATATGTCCTTGTTAACCCCAGTTCAACTCCTGTCTCATTCAAAAACACTAAGTTCTCTGGAGGAATGTTTTGCACTTGCTCCCAGTATTCACCTCTCAGCTTTTGGACTCGCTCAGTTGCATATTGGCTACTGCGTAGCGTCTTTTTTTTCGCGTCAGTTGCTGTTTCTGTAGGGCGCGGCACATCGTACTGGTGCTAACCCATAACCCATAGGTTTCTCCCCAATACTCACAATATTCACCTAGGGTCAAGTCTGGATAGTTTTCGACCATTTGAACTATTTGAGTTGAGTATTCCTGCATCTGACTCCTCATCCTGCCACCCTGTTTTTGTGGTTGCACGTGACAAGTTCGCTTCTTCTGTTTCAGCAGTCTCTGGACAAAGGCTTTACTCACATCAAATCTGGCGGCTAACTTCCGTATAGATGTGTCTCCACAGCGAGTAGGCTTTGACCACTTTTGCTCGGAAATCAATAGACCTCTTGCAAAAGTCGGTGCTACAATTGGAAGAAAGAGATGAGATAGATATTTGAATGACTTATAAACAAGTAAAAAACCTAAAAGCTGAAGAATTTAAACGATTATCTGGAGTGCATTA
>JACCVJ010000601.1 GCA_013698215.1 Tatlockia sp.
TGCAAAGGCAGTTATAAAGGCGATCGCACCTAACCATAATTCTATATTTCGAGTTCCGAAAGTTCTGCCCCAACTCTCTACTAATACACTAGAGATCGTCCAAATAATCGCTAAAAAGCCGACTAAAATCGCCCCCAAAATATTGTAATCAATTACCAATGCCCAAGCCCGACTACCAATTCCTGCTAAGGTAAATTCTAGTTCTATACTTTCTGGCGTTTGGTGAGTGACACGATTAAAAATGTGCATAATAAGTTAAATATTGCGATCGCGTAGATTCAATCCCAAGCCTTCTTTACGAGTCCGCAAATCGTAATAAACCACGGCTTTAACTGCTTGCGTAAAAGGTAACTGTATAGCACCCAACACAAAATTTAAGCCCAAATTAAAAAGAACTAGGGGTAGGCTTAAAATTGATTGTTGTTCGATTAAGACTGCCAAGGAAGATTGAAGCGTTGCGCTAATAATTTGCCCTAAAACTAATAAAGGAAGGGTAATTAAAACCGCGACAAAAGAAATTAACATAATCCGCCCCACAAAGCCTTTAGTTAACTGCCAACTACGACTAATAGTTGAAGTAGAATCAATATTATCTTCAATGGCTAAAGGTACTTCATAGATATAAAAGCGGACTAAAATCCACAAAAATCCCACAAAAAAAGCAATAAAGGCGATCGCACCTATAATAAAAGCGATTCCTGTAAGCGCACTATTACCTACTTGATAAGCAACTAGCCCACCGAATCCTACTGCAATACCAATAGCGATCGCAAAAGCAATGTACGCACCTAAAGCAATCAATCCAAGGAGTATGGCTGCAACTAAAAATTGCCACAGCTTAGAATTGACATATTTTGTCCCACTCGTAATAGTTTCGGGTTGATTGACTAATTCACCGTAAACTAATCGAGAAATCAGCGCCGAAAGTGCAAAAAACTTCGCCCAACCGTAAACTGGAACTAGCAACCAAAAGTAGGCTTTAAGCGCCAACAAGAAGTAAGGCTTAAAACGATTTTTATAGAGTTGAAAAGCGGTAGTAACAATATTACCAATACTTAAAGGCTGCGCTGAACTTTGAGCCATAATAATTCTCTAGTGATTTTACATATCTATCTAGGGGAATAGCGCTATCTTAAGTTAGCGAAGTCTTATTGACCACAAAGTTAATGAACATTCAACGTTGGATTGCCAGACGAGAAACAGACTGGAAGCGTCTAGATGCGTTACTAGGGCAGGTAGAGAAAAAAGGGATTAAATCGTTAAAAGCTGAGGAAATAGCAACCCTAGCAAGCTTGTATCGCTCGGTAGCCGCAGATTTTGCCCGCGCTCGTACCCAACAAGTAGGTAATTTAATTACTCAAAATTTACAATCATTAACAACTCGCGGCTATAACCAAATTTATCAAGGTTCGCGGCGACAAGAATGGCAAGCGGTAAAAGAGTTTTATCGCACAGGTTTACCACTGTTAATCCAGCAGACATCAGGATATATCGCCCTGGCGACAGGGATATTTTTATTCGGGGCAGCGATCGCCTGGTGGTATGCTTGGCAAGATCCGGCATTTTTGCCCTTAATAGTGCCGCAAGAATTAATTACCAAAGTTAGAGACAAGCATGAGCTATGGATGGGTTCAATTGTCGGGATTGAGCCATTAGCTTCTAGCGGTATTACAATCAACAACATTTCTGTATCTTTTGCGGCGATTTCTGGAGGCATGACCGCCGGATTATATACAGCTTATATCATGGGCTATAACGGGTTAAGTATTGGGGCGATTTCTACTTTAGTGGGGCAAAATAATTTAGCTTATCCATTTTGGGCGTTTGTCTTTCCTCATGGTGCGCTGGAATTACCAGCTATATTTTTTGCTGGCGGTGCGGGGTTATTGATTGCTAAAGCAATTTTGTTTCCTGGTAAGTATCGCCGCCTAGATGCTTTGCGATTTTATGGTTCTAAGGCAGTACAGTTAGTATTTGCTGTCGTGCCAATGTTAGTTATTGCTGGTACTATTGAGGGCTTTTTCTCACCCAATCCCAATGTCAATGCTGCAATTAAATATTTAGTTGGAATTACCCTATTTACGCTTTTAGTCTTGTATTGCAGCAAAAAAAGTAAATTTATATCTTAAAAATTATTTCCCAATACAAAAACGGCTGAAAATTCGGTCAAGCACTGATTCTGTGACTTCTTCGCCAGTAATTTCGCCCAAAGCTTGAATTGCTCCCCTTAAATCAATTGTCCAAAAATCTAGCGGTAAGGTAGCATTTACTGCTTCAATTACTTGTTCTAACGAGATTTTGGCTCTTGTCAACGCCGCCGCTTGTCTTTGATTAATGGCTAAATCCAGATCAGCAGACTTGACAATTCCCGTTTGTGCGGTAGTCAAAATTGCTTGCTCTAACGCTTCAATACCTATATTTTGTGCTGCCGCCGTCACAACGATACGTGTAATATTATCGGGGAGTTGGGGTTTTGTTTCTACTAAGTCAATTTTATTAATGACTAAAATTACCGGACGATGTTGTACAGAAGTATAGATGTCTGCGTCCGCTTCTGTCCAACCTGCGGAAGCATCAATTGTCAGCAATACTAAATCTGCACCTTGAGCGCTGGTAAGACTTCTTTCTACACCAATTTTTTCTACTTTATCGCTGGTTTCTCGGATTCCCGCCGTGTCTAACACTTGTACCGGAATACCGCCGACAACTAGCTGCGATTCTACCACATCGCGGGTTGTACCAGGTAAATCTGTGACGATCGCGCGATCGCATTTACTCCACGCATTTAGTAAGCTAGATTTACCAACGTTTGGTCTACCAACTATCGCCACCTTCAATCCACTGCGTAATAGTTCGCCTCGGTCAGCCGTTGCGAGTATTTCACTTACTTGCGCTAATAATTGCCTGATTTTGGCTGTAATATCTTCTATATCGAGGGGTGGCAAATCTTCTTCAAAATCAATCCGTGCCTCAATTTCTGCTAGTATATCCAAGCAAGTAGCTCGTAATTGAACAATAGGCGATCGCAAAAACCCTTGTAACCCCATTAAAGCCGCCTGTGCTGCTTGGGGAGATTTTGCCCCTACTAAGTCATTAATACTTTCTGCTTGAGTTAAATCTAAGCGCCCGTTTAAAAATGCTCTTAAAGTAAATTCTCCCGGTTGCGCCAACCTTGCACCAGCTTCTAAACATAGTTGCAAAACTTGCTGTACCGCCATGATTCCCCCGTGACAATGAAGTTCTATTACATCCTCGCGGGTGTAGGAGCGGGGAGAAAGCATAATTAATAGCAAAGCTTCATCAATTAGTTTTTGCGTCTGAGGATGGCGAATGTAGCCATAAAGAATGCGGTGAGACTCCCATACTTGCGAACCTGGGGAGTGAAAAATCTGTTGAGCAATTTTTAGCGCCGCAAGACCCGATAAGCGCACAATTCCTACACTACCTTGTTGAGGAACAATCGCCGTTGCGATCGCAGCTATAGTTTCATTGGTTGCTAACATTCACAATCTCTAGGCGTATCGCTACTTATCCTAGCGATAACGTAGTAGAAATGCGA
>JACCVJ010000605.1 GCA_013698215.1 Tatlockia sp.
TAGTAATAAATCAAACTACTCTGTAGCAGATCATAAAAAGCCCTACTCAAAAATATTTTTACGACTGGTGTTAGCTGTAGCTATTTTAATAACCGCTTTTCCCTTGTTGTATGAGTTTAAGTCAAGAGTTGGTATTGATATAGTTCATGGAGTACACGCCGGAACATTTTTTGAAAAACACTCTCGCGGACTGATTAAGTGTCAGTGGTTGTATCCTTATCATTGCGATCGCATGAGTTAAAGCTATTCCCTGAAGGACAGGTAAAATACCTGTCCCATAACACTTTTAAGGTAATTGCTTCAATAAATTACCCACACCTATACCCAATTTTTGCCCCAAATTCAACAATTGTTGCAACTGACCAAAATCACCTTGACTTGCAGCAGCTTGGCGACACTGCAAGACTATTTGCGGTAACTGGCTAAAATATAGCTCCTGAGATTTTCCTAAGTTCAAGCCAAGATTTAATTGATTTGCTACATTAATCAAGCGCTCAACCTGTTGTATTGCCCCTAATGTAGCCAAATTAGTATCATGCAATAGTTGCCAGAGCGATCGCAAAATTAATTGCTCCATTGTCTGCTTACCTGCGGGTATATGCAAATTACAGCGCAGATGTTTGGCTTCTGTAGCCGTTGCTTCCAATTCTCCCAAATGATGCAAACTTACTTGAATATCGGCGATTTCTTCCCACATTAGCTTTAAAACATTGACGCAACGGTGCTTTAAAGCAATCTCCGCCGCTACTTGCAACTCTTGGGGTACATCTAGCCCGTCGCGGTGAAATGCCATCAGTAAGCCGTAATTATCGCGGTAAACTTGAGTATAAAGCTGGTCGAGCCTCGTCAAAGTTTCGTGACTTAGTAGCTCCATAATCCGATGTCTTTCTTCGGCGAAAAGATTTTGTAAACTAAAAGTTTGATCCCCAAATACTTGATTGATTGCCAAAATAGTCTGCGCCGCACTAGCTTGTTCTAAAGAGCCAAATACTTTCTCTTTTAACTGGCTGTAAGTTCTCCGTCCGGTAAATGGTTGAATGCAACAATGAAAATCCTAACCGCCTAAATGCAATACCGCAAAGGTTAAATGTTGACTTTCCCAAGTAATATCAGAAACTAAACGCAACTGTCCTACAGCCAAAGTTAGCGATCCCATGCGTTGTACTTGGTAATCTACTTGATGGGCGGTGTAGCAATAAATGCGCTGTACCGAACGATTAGAAGTGCGATCGCCAAACAAGGAACTAATGGCATACTGAGCGGCTACTTGTCTAAACCCAATTTGCGCTGTTACTACCAATTGTCGATAAATTTCTGCGCCGTGCTTAAATGACTCAACATTGCTCGGTGCTTGGGTTAAGCGTTTAATAAAAGCTTTTTCTAGCTGGACTCCCGCTACATCTCCCGCCAATTCTAAAGCACGAGCAGCATAACGCAAAATTTGCGTACCTTCGGGGCGGGAAATTTCTTCAAAAAACCAGCCGCAACTCGTATACATCAACAAAGCATGACGCTGCATCTCTAGTAAACGTAAAGCGTCTACTTGCTCTAAAACTGTGAGTTTGTGGGATTGGTGGCGGTGGAGGAAACGGCTAACATTAGCAATCGAGCGATCGCACATTACCTGAATATACTCATCTCTAACTAGCCAGGGATCGCGGAAAAATAGCTTTCCTGTCTCCTCATACACCTTAACTAACTGATCTCTCAGCCAATCAAGAGACTCGCGCAAGGGTTTGCGCCATTTTTGATGCCATACCCCACCTTCACCACCACAACCACAATCATCTTGCCAGCGATCGACACCATGAGCGCAACTCCAAGCTGTTATAGGCTTTAATTCCACTTCCCAAGTAGGGGGATTGATACTTAAATAGTGAGCGTAGTTGGTTACTGTCCAATTGCGCTGCGGAAACTCATTTAAAAAAGCATAGGCTAAAGTTTTTTCTGTACCTTTTTTGTGATGTCCAAAAGTTTCGCCATCGGTAGCTACAGAAATTAACTGCGATGAGCGGTGATCCCCGCGTACTGCTTGTCCAATTCTGCCACTTAAGCGCTCGGCACTATACAAATCATCGTTAAAGCCCATATCGCGGGAGATTGGGCCATCATAAAAGAAAATATCAATGTAGTCGCTATTGCGATCGCCCCCAGGTAAGAAACATCGGTAAGGACGAGTTGCATCAATTTGACTACCGCCCACTTCGTACCATTCACCCATATTTTCGTCTGAGTTAGGTAAATTTCGGCAACGTTGCGCTTGAGATGGTGCTAGGACTATAAAGCGAATTTTCTCAGCAATCAAGGCTTCTATCGTTGCATAGTCTACCGCCGCCTCCGCCAGCCACATTCCTTCGGGATCGCGCTTAAACCGGGATTTGAAATCTTCTTTACCCCAGCGAATCTGCGTATGCTTGTCGCGCTCGTTGGCAAGGGGCATAATGATGTGATTGTATACTTGAGCGATCGCATTTCCGTGTCCATTTAGGCGATCGCAACTATGGCGATCGGCTTCCAAAATGCGCTGATACACTTCCACATCGTACCTTTCTAACCATGACATCAGCGTTGCGCCGATATTAAAGCTCAAATACTCGTAGTTATTGACGATCCCCACCACATCGCCCCATTCGTCTACCACTCTTGCAAAGGCATTTGGGCGGTAACATTCGTGATGTATGCGTTCGTTCCAGTCGTGAAATGGAGCCGCCCCCGCTTGCCTCTCAACCGCATCTAAATAAGGGTTTTCGCGGGGTGGCTGGTAAAAATGACCGTGAACTGTAACGTAAACACCTGTCGCTGTTTGCAGGGTATTTGTGGCTGTAATGTCCTTACCCTGATATTGTGTAACAGCACTAACGGGATCGGTAGCAAAAGTCATGTAGTATTAATCCAAAATTATTGTTGTTAATAAATATGCAGAACCCAAGAATTGAAGACAAATTTAACTAAACAATGGGTTTGGCGCTGCAAATTGTTACCGAAAGATGGTAAAAAGTTCTAGAGTTTGCGTTGTTCATCTTAGTAGAGGCTGATTTTAATCACTTATTTAGGTGGATTGCCTCAGTTGGTAGTACACACAACTTTTACTATTAAATCTTAAGTAACGCCTTAAATTAAGTCAACCTAATATTTTGACAACACTTGGGGCGATTACTTTACAAAGCTACACTTTTAATTAATCCAGACTTTCCGCCAAGCTGGGAAGAAAAGCTGTTTTTCCAAGGAATTAGGAACAAAATTCGCAATGTCTTTCAAAAATGGTTTGTTTTTAGTTTTATTAGTATTTGTACCAATTTCGGCGGCGGCGCACTTTTTACACTGGGGAGAACTAGCAGTATTTATTACGGCGGGGTTGGCAATATTGCCTTTGGCGGCTTGGATGGGGAGCGCTACAGAAGAAATAGCTGTAGTAGTGGGCCCAACTTTAGGCGGCTTTTTGAACGCTACTTTTGGCAATGCTACCGAGCTAATTATTGCCTTAATCGCTCTCAATGCGGGGCTTGTCGATGTAGTCAAAGCTAGTATTACAGGCTCAATTATTAGTAACTTACTTTTGGTGATGGGTTTTTCGATGCTCCTAGGCGGCTTGCGCTACAAAGAACAAGAGTTTCCTTCCTTTGTGGCGCGGGTAAATGCTTCTTTGATGAACTTAGCTGTAATTGCAATTTTGATGCCTACCGCCGTCAATTTTACATCTTCGGGCATTCCTGAAGCTATTTTACAGAACTTATCTATTGCAGTGGCGATCGTTTTAATTTTGGTTTATGGCTTGACGCTACTATTTTCAATGAAAACTCACTCTTACCTCTACGAAGTGGGTTTAGCGGAAAACGAACAAATCGAGTTAGCTGAGGCAAATTTGATTGGTGGCGTTCCTGGTGTCAATTTATGGCTGTGGGTTGGGGTATTGCTAGGAGCAACTTTGCTTGTAGCAGTAGAATCGGAGTTATTAGTAGAATCGCTGGAAGTCGCTACAGCACAACTTGGTTTAACTGCCCTATTTACTGGAGTTATCGTTGTCCCCATTATTGGTAATGCTGCCGAACACACTACGGCGGTTACAGTAGCAATGAAAAACAAAATGGATCTTTCAGTCTCAGTCGCGGTAGGATCGAGCTTGCAGATTGCTCTATTCGTCGCTCCGGTATTGGTCTTAGCGGGTTGGTTTATGGGTAAACCAATGGACTTGAATTTTAATCCCTTTGAATTAGTTGCTGTGGCGGTGTCTGTATTGATTGCCAATTCTATTAGTTCCGATG
The DNA here is from genome assembly GCA_013698215.1 of Tatlockia sp. Classification (GTDB taxonomy): domain Bacteria; phylum Cyanobacteriota; class Cyanobacteriia; order Cyanobacteriales; family Chroococcidiopsidaceae; genus Aliterella. The sequence continues at coordinate 4,263 of JACCVJ010000605.1, forward strand.
GGCGCTCTAACTGGCTAGAAGGCACAATGTTATTAGCGGCTTATGTAGTTTTGGGCTTGGCTTTTTATTACCATCCAGTAATTGCAGGTATTGGCTAATTCTTTGCCAACTTTAGGGGTTGCTCGATAGAGGATAAAATCATTAATTACTGTAGAGACGTTGCAGTGCAACGTCTCTACAATTACATAATAGAGGAAAGACGTTGCACTGCAACGTCTCTACCCTTGCACAATAGAATTAATCATTATCTTTAATTTCCTATGACTTCTAGAGTCCCAACGTCTTTAAATTATCCAATTATCGCCAACACTGAAGATAATTTTGCGATATTTTTTGCCCCCTTATCTTTGACTGAAGTTTACGACTTAGCAGACGATCGCGCTAATGGCGCAGTAGTAGTTATGAGTGGGATGGTTCGCAATCAAACCGGGGGTAGAGCGGTAATTGCTTTAGAGTATCAAGCTTACGAACCGATGGCAATACAAGTATTTCGCTCTATCGCCGCCGAGATTCGCCAGCAATGGCACGATATTAACCGTGTAATTATCCATCACCGCGTCGGACGCTTGCAAGTTGGTGAAATCAGCGTTTTAATTGCCGTGGGTTGTCCTCACCGCTTAGAGGCGTTTGAGGCTTGCCGTTATGCGATCGACAAGCTCAAAGACAATGCTCCTATCTGGAAAAAAGAATGGTATAACGACGGGGAATGGAGTTGGATGAAGTGCTGTTGAGAACTGCCCCAAAGCCTACCATTTATTACCCCTTGCAGCCTATTTTGTCAAATAAGTATAAGTAATCAGGATTAAATCCCTAAATTCCATTACTAATTGCGTTCAATAGCACGGTTGAAATCGGTAATTTTTCTCGTAGTATCTAAGATGAAGCAAAAGAAACTAAGCATTCGTTTTGATTAGCGAATCGGAATTTTGCTTTAGAAAAACTTATTAATGCCCCGATCAAGAGAGGAAATACGCAATGGCAACTTACAAAGTCACTTTAATCAGCGAAGCTGAAGGCTTAAATCAAACGATTGAAGTTGACGACGATACATACATTTTGGATGCGGCGGAAGAAGCTGGGCTTGACTTGCCTTACTCTTGCCGTGCGGGTGCTTGCTCGACTTGCGCGGGTAAAATCAAGTCGGGTACGGTTGACCAATCCGATCAGTCTTTCTTAGATGACGATCAAATTGAAGCTGGTTATGTCTTGACTTGCGTAGCTTACCCAAGCTCTGACTGTACCATTGAAACTCATAAGGAAGAAGAACTTTACTAATTAATGCGATCGCACTAATTAATAACAAAAGTTTTAAGGCAGGAATGTTCCTGCCTTTTTCCATTATTAACGCTTGACTACGGCATCCAAAACTTGAAGTGTTGTCCCTGGATAGTAAAAGTTTAAAATCCGCTTGCTTGTCCAGCCTAACTCCGCCAAACGATAAGATCCGGTTTGACTCAATCCGACTCCATGCCCAAAACCGCCACCCACAAAAGCATAACCCCATAAGGGATTATTATCTTTTTTAACAGTTTCCAAATAAAATAAGGTGCTTCGGGGTGCAGAAAAGGCGCTGCGAACTTCGTCTTTAAGCAAATTAAACGTCCCGATATCTGTTTGCACCGATAGCTTTAAAATTCTCCCCCCAGGCGATCGCTCTACTACCTCTAAGCTTTGAAGTTTTTGAAAACTAGCAAAAGGACTTCTATTTACTTCTAGGTATTTATGCAAATCTTTTGTCAGTTGCTCTATACTGCTTTCTCTGCGCCAACGAAAGGTTTTCCAGCCAACTTCGTTAAATCCACGATTGATATTAATAAACTGCTGAAAGTTTTGCTCATTAGCCAAACTCTGGCGCGATAAATTCCACACACTCCCCACCGCATCGACTACAGGCTTTAAATAGGGGCGATCTTCTCCATTCCAAACATCGCTAAACTTAGCCGTTACGCCGCCTGTTGTTGAAGAATACAGAGCGTCTACTAATTGATGTTGATAGGTAAGAACTTGTCCCTTAGTGGCCCAAATCGCGCGATCGCTATTTGGATCTATGCCGCTTAGTCCTTTATATACTTGACAATGAACATCGGCGCATAGTTCGTAGCCATCAATAGCAAAGCGGCGTACATTTCGTAAAGCGTAAGTTCGAGCAATAATTGTTTGTGCTTCTACAGCATTATAAGGTGCTTTAGCGCCGATTTCGTTGGGTACTACGCCCCGCAAATAGCTTTCGACCGGAACATCATTAATTAGCGTATAACTACCGTAGGCGTTCCCTTGCAACCGCAAACGCCCAGGATAGGCGATCGCATCGGTTTTATCTTTAGCTTGACTAACTTGAATTACATTTTTAGTTGCCGAAATACTTAACTTTTCCCGACTGTAACGATTGCCATTGACAATCCAGCTAAGTTTGGGCAACTCTTGGACAACTTTACTATCCAAATAGGCGATCTTATTACCTTTTGTTTGCAAGCTCCCCATCAACAACCGCCGCAATAAAGGCGTATTGTATACATCTCTTTTTGCCCAAACCTCCCAACGCTCCGGTTGAGCAACTTCGACTTCTATACCTTGCGCCTTCCACCTTTGGGCGCTTTCTTCTGCCGTTTCAAAGCTGCGAAATACTCCCAAAACCACCCGCTCCGCCAAATCTGGCTTTGGCAACGGTTGCATAGCTATTTCTAGCTTGACACTTTTTGCTTTGATAGTTTGCGGCTTTGTACCAGTATGAAAATTTAGAGTTAAGCTGTCTCCCGGTACAGCCTCCAGTAGCAATTGCTCGGTTGCTTCATCGCCAAAACGCTGTACTATGCCTACTTTCAACTCTTGCTCGGTAGATGCAGCTTTTACAGAGATTGCCGTCAATCCCAGTACGCAAAAGGCTGAAAAAGCGCTAATTACTAAATTCCGGTGCTGAAACTTCATATAAATATTACTTAAAGCGGATATATTACCAATTTTCCTTAATTCTTTGACTAAATCTTGTCCAAAAGGTTGCAAGCTGAAGTCATAATGAGTACGATATAGAAGAAGATAAAAAAGTAGCATCACTATGATAAAGGTACAAGAGATTCCGCTACAGCAGATATATAGACCTTTACCGAGAGCCAACGATCAAACTAAAGTTACCGCCTTGATGGAATCTATCGCCGAAATTGGGCAAATTGAACCCATTGATGTATTAGAAGTAGACGGACAATACTACGGTTTTTCTGGTTGTCATCGTTACGAAGCTTGTCAGAAGTTGGGCAAAGAAACAATTTTAGCGAGAGTGCGTAAAGCCCCCCGCGCCGTTTTAAAAATGCACCTAGCATAGAGAGATTTACAGTTAGCGTGTTTTAGGCAATCATTAGAGGCATAAAACAGCGAAATACATTTATATTTCACCTAAATTGGAGAATTTATGCAAGCTCAAGGTTTAGTTTTTCCAGTCAACATCGGTATAGATAACGAAAACCGCAAGCTGATTGCGGAAGGTTTATCACGGATGCTAGCCGATAGCTATTCGCTGTATCTCAAAACTCACAACTTTCATTGGAATGTCACTGGGCCAATGTTTCAAACCTTACATTTGATGTTTGAAACCCAGTATACAGAATTAGCCTTGGCGGTAGATTTAATTGCCGAAAGAATTAGAGCGCTTGGCTATCCAGCACCCGGAACTTACAGCGAATATGCAAAACTAAGTTCTATTGCTGAAACTCCAGGGGTTCCCAAAGCTACAGAAATGATCCGTTTATTGGTAGAAGGTCAAGAAGCTGTAGTTAGAACCGCTCGTTCTATATTTCCCATTGTAGACCAAGTAAGCGACGAACCTACCGCCGATTTATTGACTCAAAGAATGCAAATTCATGAAAAAAATGCTTGGATGCTAAGAAGCCTACTAGAAGAATAGAATCGGCGTTAACAATGTCCCAGTTACTTGAGTTAAATTATACCAACTCGTTGCAATCATTAATGCAACGGGTAGGTATCGTTAGTTTTAAAGCTTTAGCTAGTGCGGCGGGAGTTTCCCAACGGCAAATTAGGCGGTTGCGACAGGGAGAAATAGCCCAAATGCGTGTAGAAACCGTAATTAAGCTGGCTCAAGTGCTGCAAGTATCGATAAATGTTCTTGTGAAAACATTTTCAAATCTCGATTCAGCACTACCACAGACTGAGGATAAAACTATTGATACTTTAAAGCAAGAGTATCAAAGACTACAAAACCAATTGGCACAACAAAGACAAACATTATTGCAAGAGTTTCAACTATCAAGCTTACAAGTGTTGGAATCTTGCTTATTGCAATTGCCGACTTTTGCGTTTAAAGTCCAACAAAACCCCGAAATCAGCGCCACAAAATTACTGCCCTTAATGCGCCCGTTAGAGCAATTATTACAGCAATGGGGAATAGAACAAATCGCGCCTGTAGGGTCAAAATTACCTTACAACGAGCAACTGCACCAACTTCTCAAAGGAAATGCTCAACCAGGAGACTTAGTTACAGTCCGTTATACTGGTTACATTCAAGGCGAAAAGCTCTTGTACCGCGCCAAAGTTGGCTTGATTGAATGATACGATCAGCCCTTTGGCTGATGTTCTTTGATGTGTAGATTTGTTCCAATAAGAATTGAAGCAAAATGTAAAATAAATCATGCGTAAAATCAACATCGGTCTATCTGAAGACCAAAGATCGGGCGTAAGCAAATTGTTAAACAGTGACTTGGCAAACGCTTATCTACTATTAATTAAAACAAAAAAATTTCATTGGGATGTAGTTGGCCCTCAATTTCGTTCTTTGCACCAGTTATGGGAAGAACACTACAAAGCATTGACAATTAACATAGATTCCCTAGCTGAGCGCGTCCGCACTTTAGGGT
>JACCVJ010000619.1 GCA_013698215.1 Tatlockia sp.
GCCATATTGTCATAAAAAGGCATAGTTAAATATTGAGGATGATTCAAACTCCCAGCATCGGGATCTTTATCGCCTGTCAGATGTACCACCCAAGCACCTGTAGCACACCAAGCCGGGACGCATTCACGTACTAGCTTATTTACCGCTACCGCGCCTTGAGAACCCCCAAAAACGACAATTAACGGCACATTTTCCGGAATTTGTAATTCTAAGGGTAATTGCTGCAAACGAAATTGCGATCGCACGGGTGTACCTGTATAAATCGTTTTTACGTTAGGTAAATACTTAGCGGCGCTTTCAAACCCAATTGCTACTACGTTGCAAAAATGGCTAAAAGTGCGAGTAACTTTCCCTGGTAAAACATTAGATTCGTGAAAAATCACAGGTAAACCAAGAAGTCGCGCCGCAATGACTGCTGGAGCCGAAATATAACCGCCTGTGGTGAATACTCCTTGAAAATTGCCTTTTTTTAACAGCTTTCGCACTTCAAAAATCGACCCAATTAGGCGAGTTACAATTTTGAACGTCGCTAAACCCAGCTTTTGCTGAAACCCCTCCACAGCAACGGTATTTAATGGATACTGAGACGGGACTAACTGAGTTTCTAGCCGATTGGGGACACCTAACCATTCAATTTGATAATCGCTTAATTGTTCCGCCACTGCGATCGCCGGAAATAAATGCCCACCCGTACCGCTTGCAGCAATTAGTAATTTTATCGGTGTTACCATCTAATTTTTACCTTAATTGCTTTAAAATCGAACAACTAACCAAGCTATCATTTATGCGAACAGTTCTAAATTTTTCTACCTTAAACCGCTTAGTTTCTCTGAGCTTGGGATTACTGACTTTGGCTTTAGTCACCATAGGCGATCGCACTATCGCCGCACCGAGCGCCACTGCACCGCCACAGTTGCAAAATATGTTAGTTCAAATTGACGCGGCGGCTAACCAAAAAGATATCAAAGCCGTAATGCAATTTTACAGCCCAAATTTTACTCATACAGATGGCTTAACTTACCAAGATTTAGAAAAAGCTTTAACGGGGCTATGGAAGCAATACCCACAATTAAAATACCAAACTCAGTTGCAATCTTGGCAAACCGAAGGCGATGGAATTGTCGCCGAAACTATTACAAATATTACTGGTACGCAAACTCAAGACAACCGCAACTTGGCACTCAAAGCCACAATTAGAAGCCGTCAGCGCTATGAAAATCAAAAAATTGTCAGACAAGAAGTTTTAGCGGAGCGCAGCCAATTAAGCACCGGAACAAAGCCGCCAACCCTTGATATTAAGTTGCCACAAAGCGTTAAACCCGGACAGCAGTATAACTTTGACGCTGTTGTGGTTGAGCCACTCAAAGACGATTATTTACTAGGAGCAGCCATTGAGGAGCCTGTAGCCACAGGTCAGTATTTTAACCCCACTCAAGTAAAGCTAGAATTGCTCCCGGCGGGTGGTTTGTTTAAAATTGGTCGCGCTCCAGCCGGGGGAAGCGATCGCTGGTTATCGGCGGTAGTAGTGCGGGGAGACGGTTTAACTCAAGTAACTCAACGCTTGCAAGTATTGGGTGGAAATGCCCCCCGTCCAGGTAGAAGGCTAATTAAATAATTGACATTCTCAGCTAAAGCAAGGGGATTCTTGCATAGTGAAAATATATTTCTGAAGTTCAGTAGCTTGCAAACAACTGTACAAAGACTTGAGACATAAAAAATAGCCCGTTTATGCGGGCTAAAAAAATTATTGTCAATGAGTTAGAAACCTGTCTAACGGTTAGCTTTTTGTCCTACTTCGCGTTCAGCTTCGCTCAGTTTAGTGTCTTCTGTTATGCCACCGAAAACACGTTGATATTGATCGTTGCCTAATTCACCCGCCGCGCGTTCGATGCGACCTTTAACATCTTTGTTGGAGTTGCCTAAATCTTTAGGAATGATTTTTGCTGCTTCTTTGCCGCTTTCTAGCTCGTCAAAACCTAATTCCTCGGTTTTTGGTGTAATAGTTCCTTTAGGCGCAACGGCAACTATTTGAACGTTTGCTAAATCGGTTAATGATGAAGCTTGTACGGGCGTAGCAGGAGTTGATAACCACGCCATACCAACTAACATTACACTAGCAATTGTCAAAGTTAGGCGCTTTAATATTTTATTGACAAACATACAGAAAATTCCTTTCAGTTGTTTTGATTACTTTCATGAATGTTAGGAAATAACTATAAAAATATCGTCTGCCCCCAGATGGGTTTCTAGGATAGTTTAAGAGCAAAATATTGTAACTATACCAAGCGCGACTAAACTAAATATGGGGAAAGAGTAGGCGCAGGTGGTTGCAGATTAGGCACGGCAGCTAATCTGAGGAAAGTCCGGGCTTCCGAAAGACCAAACTTGCTGGGTAACGCCCAGTGCGAGCGAT
>JACCVJ010000013.1 GCA_013698215.1 Tatlockia sp.
ACGGATTGCACGTATTTATCGGAGTTACTGCGATTTTAGCCGTGTTGTGGCGGAGTCGTACTGCTGGGCATTACAGCAGCGAAAAGCACTTTGGCGTAGAAGCTGCCGAAATTTATTGGCACTTTGTCGATGTGGTGTGGATTATTTTATTTGGCTTATTGTATTTGCTGTAAGCAACGCAATCTTAAATTTCTACATTTAAAAGCCTCCAGTTGGAGGCTTTTTTAGTAATATCACTAAACACAAATAGCTAATTAATATGCCAACATTGCGAAGTCTTATATACATATCAGATGGCAACTTGCCCTCAAAAATGGCTTACACCATCCAAATAGCTAAAATGGGCCAGGCTTTGGCTCAAAAAGTTGACAATTTTGAGTTAGTGACTGGTGGAGATATTAGCTCAACTCTAAGAGGGATGGATAGGGAATTTCAAACCAGGTACGGCTTAAACAAAAAATTCAAGCTAGTACGCCTACCTATGCACATTAAGACAAATTACCCTTTTCCTCCAGATTATCAACGCCAAGCTTTTTTTAAGTTAGCTGCTTTGTATGCCTGCCTAAAATCTCCGTCCTTGGTATATACTCGTGGCTTTAGAACTGCTGAACTTTTGCTTTCTATCGGTATCCCTGTTTTATATGAACAACATCACCCCATGAAAGCACATTCAGAAGATCGCCCATTTCTTACTGATAAAAACCTAGTCGGTTTTGTAACTATATCCCCTCAACTGGGTGAAACCTATCTTAAATATGGTCTTAGCTCTGAAAAATTATTAATTGCCCATAATGGGGTAGATCTAGCAAATTTTCTTCCTTACCAATCAAAAGAATTCGCTCGTCAAAAACTTTCCCGGCAAAAAAGCTCAAAGATCGCCCAGCTTTGTGAAAGCGATCGCAAAATTGTTCTCTACTCAGGACATCTCTACGAATATAAAGGTGTTCCAACTATTTTAGAAACTGCTCTATTGATGCCAGAGTATACATTTGTTTTGGTAGGAGGATGGGAAAGTGACATCAATAGAGTAAAAGAAACTTGTGATCGCCAAAGTATCCATAATGTATTTACTATTGGTCACGTACCCCAATCAGAGTTAGCTTCCTACCTTTACGCTGCTGATGTTTTACTTCTTCCTACTAGCAAATCTTGGGAGCAAGCCCAAAGTACTAGCCCGCTCAAATTGTTTGAATATATGAGCGTCAATAGACCAATTGTTGCTTCAGCTTTGCCAAATATAATGACCGTGCTTCGGGAAGGAGAAAACGCACTTTTGGTACTTCCAGACGAACCTCTTGCTTTTAAAACAGCTATAGAAAAATTATGTCAAAATTCAGCCCTGGCAACCTCTATTGCTGACCGTGCTTTCCAGGAAGTACAAAACTTTACTTGGGACAATCGAGCCAAAAATATTTTACAGTTTGCTACAGAAAAACTAGCACAAATTGATGAAAGTACAAATAATCCTGGAGCAAATTTATTTAGATATGCTCAAGAAAGTTATCAAAGACTAAGTAAGAAAATAATTTTAAAAAGTAATTAATCTCTTAAATTACTACCTAATTTGCATAACTTGGAGTTAACTTGAAAATTGCTTTTGTAACTCATTACGATCTTCTCAATAAGTGGGCATGGCCGCGTCATTTAATAGGAAACTTTGGGACAAGCTATTATATGCCTGAGTCTCTAAAAAAACATGGCGATCTTGAGTACATTGGTGCTTTAGAAGACAAGTATTCCTTAGCATCCAAGGTAGAATATCATATACATCGACTCTTAAATATAAAAACTTACCATGATTGGGCAGCGCCATCTATAAACAAAAATTATGCCCGACAGATCGCTGAAAAAATCTCAATAATTAATCCTGATGTTATTTTATGCCCGCACATGAATGCGATCGCATATCTTCAATGTAAGCAGCCTATTGTGCTGTGGACAGATTCTTTATATGCGGGAACCATGAGTACATTTCCTGATGGTAAGCCTTGTCAGACTTCCCTTCGCCATCTCAAAACTTTGGACAAACTAGCTTTAAAAAATTGCAAATTAGTTATATTTTCCTCTGATTGGGCTGCTCAATTGGCAATTAAAGCTTACAAAGAAGCTGACCCAGCAAAAATAAAAGTAGTCCCTACGGGAGCTAATTTAGAATGTAATCGAACCAAAGAAGAAATTGAAAATGTTATTAAGTCTAAATCATCAAAAGTATGCAAGTTACTCTTTTGTGGCGTGAGATGGTTGA
>JACCVJ010000034.1 GCA_013698215.1 Tatlockia sp.
AATTGCTTGCGTTGCTACTCAACTCACCACTTGGTGTGCGGAACAGTTAGCTACTGTATCAGTAAATGATTGGCGTTCCTTACGTTCCCAGTTAGAACAACATCGCATCAATCGGGTTGAACAACTACGTTTTCGACGTTCCCCTGCTGATTACCTTGCTAATCTTGAATCTCAGCTACTCTAGTTAACTTTGCTACTATAGAAAAAAATAGCGATCGCAATTTTGTATCCGCTCAAGTTTTAGTAGCTTGAAGCGCATCTAACATAGTAGTTGCCGCTTCAAAAGCATCATATGGAGACCAGACATGGTAAGACTGTTCTTGTTTAATAAGGTCAGATTCTTGTTGGGCTAATTCTGATACTTGGATAACGTAAAGTTTATTAACACGGTTAAGACTTTGCAACGTATTGAGCAGTTCTGCTGAAATCATATTCTATTTTTAGGCAGTATAAATTACTAAACTCTAATATTTAGGCGTTACCAAACTTCTTGGCGGTAACTTTTACCATTCCACCATCAAAGGTATCTTCAATGATAACCAAACCTAACTCACCCATCTGTTTAATTAACCAATTTTTATCTAGTCGCAACTTGCGGTAGGAACTAGCTTTAAACTTCCATTGAGTTTCTTCTTTGTAGTAAAGCAAATCATGCACCTCAACAAATTCCTGATAATACTCAAGAAAGCAAGTTAAAAGTCTGCTGTCATCACTTCGCACCGGAATAAAACGCTGGTGTCCGAGAAGCTCTACTGAAACATAATCGCGGAACGTTAAAACCACTATTCCGCCCTCAGCAAGCTTTTGGCTCACTTCAGACATTAAGTTGCGGACAGCATCAAGGGAATCGAGATGGGTTAGCGTATCACCCATACAAACTACCAACTGCGCTTGCTCGCTAATGTGTCTGGCAAAGTTTAGAAGATCATCGTGAATTGTCTGAATTGGTAGGCTAGTGATACGTTCTTGTAACTGAGATAGCAATACAGCGCAAGAATCTATTGCCAGGACTGAATAACCAAGTTCTGCTAGTGGAATTGACTGAAATCCTGTACCGCAGCCTAAATCAATTGCTAAACCCTTCGGAGCAGTATCAAACCCTAGCTGTTGAAATAAGCTGCGATTGCGATCCAAGGCTACATTTACATCCCCAGCCATCCAGCTATAAATAGCTCCAAGATGTTGATCGTAATGTTCTTTAGCATTATTCATTCGATAAATCCAAAATCTAAGAGTGAACAATTAACAAAGGAGTTCTTAAATTAAGAACCCCTTTGTTAACTTACAAAGATGAAACTACGCGCCTACAGATTCTTTGGCAGCGTACATAACTTCTAGACTAATTACACTAAAGCCGCGATCGCGCGCAAACTTTTCGGTATTGCGCTTAACTTTTCCACGTACAAACCCAGGCACTTTATTTAATTCTGCCTGTGCTTCTTTATTCCAGCCTAAATCGGAACCTGCGGAAATGCCTTTGGTAATAACTTCTTTGGTATCGTGTCCGCCGAAGATTTCGAGTAAGTGGTCTTCCATGCCCAATGTAAAGGAATTGTAGACCAAATCAGCGATTTGATTTGTGCCTTCATAGCCGCAAAATGGCTTGTAGCCGATGGGGAAGTTCTGAATGTGGACGGGAGGCAGCAATTACACCGCAAGGGATGTTTAAACGCTTGCCTACGTGCCGCTCCATTTGCGTACCGAAGATAGCTGATGGTTCAACACGGGCGATCGCATCGCCAATTTGTCCGTGATCCTCCGTTACAATCACTTCATCGCAGTATTCGCCTACTTGTTCCTTAAACCACTCTGCATCGTACTTGCAATAAGTACCAGCCCAGACGACGTGAATACCCATTTCCCGCGCTAGTATTTTTGTCATGGCGGCGGCGTGGGTGCTATCACCAAAGACTACAGCCTTTTTCCCGGTTAAATTTTGACAGTCAATCGAGCGCGAAAACCAAGCAGCTTGAGATACATACAAAGTTTGCTCGTTGATAAAGTCTTCGTAGTTTACATCTGCGCCTTGATCGTTGAGTATCTGCTGAATTTTGCGAATGCAACGCGCTGTTTCGACTACACCCATCGGCGTAATATCTACATAAGGCATCCCAAATTCTTGTTCTAGATACTTCGCCGACATTACCCCTAATTCCCGATAAGGTACTAGGTTAAACCAAGCTTGAGAAAGTCTTTTGAGGTTAAGAACCGATGCTGCTTCAGGAATTACCTCATTAATTTCAATTCCCAAATCCGTCATTAGGCGCTTTAATTCGGTGCAATCGTGGTGATTGTGGAAGCCGAGACTAGAAATACCAAAGATATTGACTGAAGGCTTTTCAGTTTTACCTGTGGGTAATTCGCCTTTTTTCCGTGCCTTTTCGGTATATAGCTGGACAATTTGCCGCAATGTAATATCCGCCGCTTGCAATTCGTTAACGCGGTAATGGTTGACATCTGCCAGCATTACATCGCACTTTGTATCGATAGAAGCGCGTTCGACAAAGTTTTCTAAGTCTTCTTGCAAAATGCTAGAAGTGCAGGTAGGAGTAAGAACTATTAAATCGGGGTGTTCTTCGGTGTCTTTGCGGGTAATATTATCAACTACCTTTTCTTGAGAACCCCGCGCTAATACGTTGCGGTCTACTGAACTAATGGTAACTGGAGTAAAATTGCGATCGCGCTCTAACATCGATCGCATAACATTAAAGTAATCGTCGCCAATCGGTGCGTGCATGATGGCATGGACGTTTTTAAAAGAGCTAGAAACTCGCAAAGTCCCAATGTGGGCTGGCCCTGCATACATCCAATAAGCCAATTTCATATCGTGCAATGCTCCCTAATTTATATAGATGGGGATAGTTATTATTAGTCCTGTATTTTCCGATTGTCCCAGAGATATCAGGTGCTAGGGCGGTTACTGACAATTTTTGCAACAAAACGATAAATTGCTGGAGTTATCCGTGCATCAATGCCCATTGTGTAACGCTTGCTGCTGAGCGATAAACAGTTCCTTAATTCCAATTTCTGCAATATCGAGCATTTGATTGGTTTGAACTCGACTAAAGCTACCAACTTCTGCGGTTCCTTGGATTTCTATAATCCCTAAGTTGCTGTCCATGACTACGTTTAAATCTACTTCGGCGGCTACATCTTCGGGGTAGTTTAAATCTAGATAGGGTTCGCCTTGGAGTATACCTACAGAAACCGCCGCTACTTGGTGACGAATCGGAGAGCGTTCTAACGTTCCTTTTTTTATCAGGGATGCGATCGCATCTGATAGCGCCACAAAGCCCCCAGTAATAGAGGTTGTACGGGTTCCAGCATCGGCTCCGAGTACGTCGGCATCAATAGTAATCGTCCGTTCCCCTAGTGCCTCTAAATCAATGGCTGCGCGTAAACTACGACCAATTAACCGTTGAATTTCTTGAGTACGTCCCGATAGTTTTAATAATTCTCTTGGTTGACGCTGGGGGGTTGCGCCGGGTAACATTCGATATTCCGCCGTTAGCCAGCCTTTTCCTGAACCGACTAAAAACTTAGGTACTCCATCGCTAATCGTTACCGTACAAAGCACTTGCGTATCGCCACATCTCGTTAAAACGGAACTAGCCGCAAAGCGCGTAAACCCAAGTTCAAAGCTAATCGGACGCAACTGTTCGCTTTGTCTACCATCGGGACGTTGCCAAACCATGACTATTACTCGTTTAGTTGGGGGAACTTAGCCAAGTTTAAGACATTTTGCGATCGCTTCTATCACTCCTCTACACCAAGCTACTCATAGTTTTCCGATAAAAGTAACTATCTTTTAGCTGTTGACCTTCACTCATATCTAGTGTTAAATCAAAAGACTTAGCCAATAATTACGCTATATATCTTTATTATTTTCCTTAACAGTTAAACATTGTCCTATGGTTGCCCAGCTAGAAACACCCGCATTGACAACTCCCAATAGCTTACCTTATGCGATCGCGGGACTTGTGCAAGTATTTACCTGTTCTCCTCGTTGCTTTTTTACAAGCGTCATCGCCCAAGCTTTGAGAATCGCTGGACAAGGTACGCCTGTATTAGTGGTTCAATTTCTTAAAGGCGGTATAGGACAAGGGTTTGAGCATCCGGTACAGTTGGGTCAAAACCTAGATTGGATTCGCTGCGACTTACCCCGTTATATTGATACTCCCCAGCTAGACGAAGCAGAAACAGAGTCACTACTGGCATTGTGGCAGCATACGCAAAAAGTTGTATCCGAGGGAAAATATACTTTTGTGGTGCTAGACGAATTAAGTTTAGCGATTTCTTTTGGCTTGATTCCTTTAGATGAAGTATTGGAATTTATCAAAAAACGTCCCAGTCATGTAGACATTGTACTGACAGGTACAGAAATGCCCCCAGCAATTCTAGAATTAGCTGACCAAATTACTGAAATTCGCCGCAGTCACCAACCTTGAGTATTAAATGTATTCAAAAGGTAATATATTTCCTATCTCAAGTATCCTAGAGAGTCTGTTGATTTAGTTGTGATGCTGTGATTAAAAACGATATTTGGATTACTAAAATGGCGGTTGAAGGTATGATTTTGCCTTTTGAGCCACAATTAATTAGAAAACATCAGCAAGACTCAGTATTGCAGCCTGTAATTAGCTATGGGCTTTCTTCTTATGGGTACGATATCCGTCTTTCTAGTGCAGAGTTTCGCATCTTTCGCCACATTCCCGGAACAGTTGTAGATCCAAAAAATTTTAATCCTGAGAACTTAGAACAAACACAACTGCATACAGATAATAGTGGTCATTACTTTATTTTGCCTGCTCATTCTTACGGTTTAGGAGTAGCTCTAGAAAAGCTAGAAGTTCCCGCAAATATTACAGTTATTTGTATTGGTAAAAGTTCCTATGCAAGATGTGGTATAATTGCAAATTTAACACCCGCCGAGGCTGCATGGCGTGGTCATTTAACTTTAGAATTTTCTAATTCTTCTAGTGCAGATTGTCGCATTTACGCTAACGAAGGTGTGGTACAACTGCTATTTTTAGAAGGAGAACCTTGCGCTATAAGCTACGATGATCGCAAAGGGAAGTATCAAGACCAAGCTGAAGTTGTTACTTTAGCTAAAGTTTGATTTTGAAGCTTTATCTTGAATGTATAAGAATTTATTTAGTAAAGCTAATTCTGCTTTTTGTAATTCACTTCCTAAATACATTGCGTGTCCAACTTGTAATGCTGGACAATCGGCGGTGATTTGTCTACAAAGCCCCGTTGCAGATTTACCTGAATAACAATTGACAACTGATCCCGTTCCAGGGGTCATGTGTTCCACAACAATTGTGTCATCTTGAACGTTAATTACAAAACTACCGGATGGGTCAGCGTAGTCTCGTTGCTCACAGATTTTCCTATACTGATTTTGAATTAAATTATCGGCATTTTCCCAACAATCATCATATATATGGGCGCTTTGGCTAATAGTAATTAACGCCCCCATTTGCAAGTTATGGTTAGTGCGAAGCCCTGCGTGCGCCCTTGCGCTATCGCACACTCGATCTAAAATATGTTTTTGCAACGCTCGTAACCCCATCGCATTCGCCACCCAAGCCGAAAACATATCGTTGCTGCGAAAAGTAGCAGTTAAAGATAGTTCGTTATCTACAACCCTTACCCAAATATGATTGAGACAGGGGGGACTGTTGTTTGCTTCGCCGTCCTGTACGTCCCATAAAGACATTACTGCTCTAGCAGAATCAATATCGTTGATTAATTTATCAATTACTTGCTCTATTTGGTCTAATCCAAAATGCGATCGCAATCTTTGCCCATAAGTATACTTAACTCCTTCTACCGTAGGCGCATCATCAAGAATTTGGGAGACGTACTCATTGATAAAAGTGCGATCGCATGGGAGATAATTAGGTTCGGGAAAATAAAATGGATTTGGCTCATCGGTGACAATTGCAACTAAATCGATTAATTCTTGCCATTGTCCATCGTAGAGCGTAGGTCTAATTGTCCCTGTAGTTTTGATGCGGTGAACAATTTTGACCCAAGTTTCGGCAATTGTGCGTCCTTCAATGCGGTGTCCGTAGCGTGTCCCTGGTAGCACTGTCGGTTCTACAGTAGCTAAATCGTAGGTTAACGGATTACTCCAAGGTTCTATTGGCTCTCTAAGGGCTAATCGCTTTACTTTATTTACCGCATCAGTAATGGTTTTAGCTTCAACCCATTCTATCGATTGGCGTAATTGTTCTAAAACAACGCCAGGAATTTCTATATCTATATAGCCCGTTGCTAAGGAGCGAATTAGCCAACACTGCTTACCTGTATCTGTAAGTCCTGATTCAAAGCCATTACGGAAAAAATCAATTAAACACTCTCCCGCTCCGGCGTTGCGGTCTTCTTTAGTAGCGTTGATAACTACTAAGTAGCGTACAAAGGGATTTGCCAACAAATTACGAATTAATAGCGAAATACCTCTTGTGGGGCTGTAACAAGCTCCTATCCCGGCGTATTCATGGGTTTGTAAGTGTTTGGCGACGCTCTCTTTTACCGTCCACCCGGTCGCCACTACTGTTTGACCTGTACCGCAAATTATTTGATTTGGTTTGTATAGGGGTTTGTACAGTGTTTCCCTAGTTAGCGGAGTCATTTTTGCACCTCAATATATTATGAAATTGCCCTCAGCAAAACTGTATAAGTTTATGTTCCCTTTTATAAAGTAGCGATCGCAGTCTAAATCTTCAGCAAATAATGAGAAAAATATAAATATATGCGATAATACTTGTTCGATTAGCTACATAGCTTACCAGTAATTTACTAAGCTTAATTTTTGATTAAGTTTACGAGCAATCTAGAGATCGAGGCTAGAATACAAAGGAGTTACCAGTGGGGATCATCAATCTTAGAGGTAAAAGCTACAAGAAAAAGTTTTAATCCTCTACCTAAAGTTACAGGACAAGCACTTGTACCTGCTTACACAATAAAAATATGAAGTTACAAATATTGCGGTTGATTTTCATTTAAAAGCTACATATTAAGGTTGATTGGTTAAGTTTTGTAGATTTCCGTTTTAATTTATTTTTCTCTTTACTCCTCACTAAAGGTATAAAAATGCAAGTAATTCAAAAAATTCGCTGTTCAAACTGCGGTAGTGAAGGCGAACGCCACTATATCGCCGAAAGCAATATAATTCGGACGCAATGCCCAACTTGTGACTACTTATTGGTTACTTGTTCAGACACTAGCAAAGTCATAGAATCCTATGCGCCAGGAATTGATAGTTGCCGTTTAAACTTGCGTAGTAATACGAAGTTGTCCGCAAGCAGCGTTAGCCTCCAATCCGCGTGAGTAACGCACGCTAACGGCGATTTGCTGCTGTTGTAGGGCAGTTACAAAAGCTTGAATGGCGCGAGGGGTTGGGCGTTCGTAGTCCGCCTCCGCAATGGGGTTGTAAGGAATCAAGTTGACATGGCACTGAAAGCCGCGCAGCAGTTGAGCAAGCTCTGTTGCTTGCCTTGGCGAATCGTTTACCCCCGCTAGCAAGACATACTCAAAACTAATTCGTCGCCCCGTAACTTGCACGTATTCCTTACATTCAGTAATTAAATCGGTCAGGGAATAAGTATTAGCACTGGGGATAAGTTCGGCGCGGAGGTTTTGGTTTGAGGCGTGAAGACTGACGGCTAAAGTTACTTGCAACTCGTGTCGGGCGAGTTTGCGAATGCGCGAACGAATGCCAACAGTTGAAAGAGTTATGCAGCGCTGTCCGATACCTACATCTCGATTGAGCAATTCAATAGCTTTTAAAACGTTATCAGTATTTAACAACGGTTCGCCCATGCCCATAAATACTATATGGCTAACGCGGCGTTTAAAATCTTCTTGGACTGTCAAAACTTGGTCAACAATTTCCCCCGATGATAAATTGCGACTAAAACCGCCTTTACCTGTAGCACAAAAATCGCAAGCCATCGCACAGCCTACTTGACTAGAAACGCAGACAGTCAAGCGTTTTTCGGTAGGAATACCCACAGTTTCTACAACTTGATTATCGGCTAGTTGCAGCAAATATTTTACAGTTTTATCGGGGGCTTGAGAACGCAAATGTACTTTCGAGCGTCCGATAGGGATATGAGAAACCGCAACGCGCCATTGTTTAGAAAAAACCGAGATATCGTCAAGACTATGCGCCCCTTTATGGTAAATCCAATCGTGTAACTGTTTGCCACGATAGGCGGGTTGTCCTTGAAGGAGTACCCAGTCTGTTAGTTCTTGTAAATTTAAACCTAATAGCGTTGAATTAGGTTGAACTAGAGTAGTAGTGTCAGTTTGTGAGAGTTGGGTTTGGCTTTTGCTGCCCATAAAAGTAATTTTGTATAGGTAAAAACAGATATATTACGACCTTAACTTATTGCGGATGAGACAAACAATTTTGCCTGGGCGATCGCAAGGGATAATAAATATTTCTGAGGAATTATTATAATGTTGCCGGATATTAGTCAATTACCTTTAGCAATGCAGTTTACTTCCCCCGGCGCGGTGTTAGTGCAAATTGGGCCGATAACTATTCGCTGGTACGGTTTACTTATCGCCTCCGCCGTATTAATTGGGATAAATCTTTCTCAATATTTAGCCAAGCGCCGCCAGGTTGACCCCGATTTGCTGGGAGACTTGATTATATGGCTAATTATTGGGGCAATTCCCGCCGCACGGGTTTATTACGTTATTTTTGAGTGGTCAAAATATTCCCAAAATCCAGAGACAATTATTAGAATTTGGGAAGGTGGGATTGCGATTCATGGGGCAATTATTGGCGGTGCGATCGCGGCATTGATTTTTGCTAGAGTCAAAGATATTTCTTTTTGGCAATTAGCGGATTTAGTAGCACCTTCACTAATTTTAGGTCAAGCGATCGGGCGCTGGGGCAATTTTTTTAACTCTGAAGCCTTTGGAAGCCCGACTAATTTACCTTGGAAACTATATATACAGCCACAATATCGCCCCGCTCAATTTGCCGATGTTGCTTATTTTCACCCGACATTTTTATACGAGTCGTTGTGGAATTTAATGGTATTTGGCTTGCTAATGACGCTATTTTTTCGGGGATGGAAAGGAAAGCAACTCAAAACAGGGACGTTATTTTTGGTTTATTTGGTTACTTATAGTTTGGGGCGGTTGTGGATTGAAGCTTTGCGTACCGATAGCCTGATGCTGGGATGGTTGCGGATGGCTCAAGTTGTGAGTTTAGTCAGTATTAGTTTAGGATTAGCGGGATTAGCTTGGCTGTACATTTACAAGCGCTCTTTACCGGATGTTGCACCAGTAAGAAAAGAGCGATCGTTGTCCCAAAGATAAAATTTATAAAAAAAAGCTCTAGAGTCAAATCTAGAGCTTAACCAGGGTGCATCTACCATTTATTACTTCATAGGTGGATAAGTCCGTTCCGCAAAAAAATAAATTATTAGTAAAAGTTTTTTATGTCGCAGTCAGAGCTTCTACAATCAACCCCAACTATTCCTTTAGCACCAGCAGTTTACCTCGTAGGCGCTGGCCCCGGCGACCCCGATTTACTTACCGTCAAGGCGCAAAAACTTTTAGCTCAAGCCGATGTAATTTTATTTGCGGATTCATTAGTACCCAAACAAGTATTGCAATGGTGTCGCCCCGATGCGGAGATTATTCGCACTGCTAATAAAACTTTAGAGGAAATTTTGCCTTTAATGGTGGAATTGGTGCGATCGCATAAATCGGTAATTCGCCTCCAATCGGGAGATCCCAGCCTCTACAGCGCCATTCACGAACAAATGCAAGCCTTAGCCGCCGCCGATATTCCTTTTGAAGTTATCCCCGGAATTAGCGCCTTTCAAGCCGCCGCCGCCAAACTCAAAATAGAATTAACTGTTCCGGGAGTAGTACAGACAATTATTCTTAGTCGGATTAGCGGACGCACCCAAGTACCCGCCACCGAAGAATTAGCCTCTTTAGCCGCCCATAAAGCTAGTTTGTGTCTGTATTTGAGCGCTCGTCATATAGATAATGCCCAAGCTCAACTATTAGAACACTACACCCCCGAAACTCCGGTAGCTATTTGCTTTCGCTTGGGTTGGGTAGATGAAAAGATTTTAGTAGTACCCCTTGACAAAATGGCAGAAGTTACTCAAAAAGAGAACTTAATTCGCACAACATTGTATGTAATTAGTCCGGCGTTGCAAAATATGGGAGAAGTGCGAAGTCGTTTGTACCATCCCGAACACAACCATTTATTTCGCCCATAAAAGACTACTAACAACATTTTTGTTCGGCAACTGTAAGCATATTGCAAAAATAAACTAAGAGCCTAGTAATCTCAGTTTATTTTTGCTCTAAATCAAATCTTCTCTGCTAGTTGGTTGTTTAGGGCTTGGAGATCGATTCCGTATCGTTGAAACAGATCGCTTATGGTAGTTTTGTCTGTTTCCGCCAGTCGAACCAAACCCCACAAAAGATGTTCGGTTCCAATCGACTTCTTATCCTGAAGCCGAACGACTTGCAATGCAAGCTCCATAACAAACTTACTTTGCGGGCTAAGTCTTGGATTGTCGTGAGATTCAAAAGAATGTTCGTTGGTTTCGATGTTTAGGATCGCGCCATTGGCTCGAAGTAACTGTGCAGAGGTTGTGGTTGGATCGGCTAACAAGCCAGCAAGTAGATGTTCTGGTTCAACTTGGGATTTGTGCGATCGCTCTGCCTCAGTATTAGCAAACTTGATTGCATTAATTGCCTTCGGAGTAAACCGCTCGAAACCAAACTCGAAACCAAGGAAGTTTGTGAATCGCTTGACGAGTGTTTGCATAGCATTCTTTGCCTCATAAATAAAAACGTCTTCAAGTGCAACATTAAACAAGTTGGCAATTTTAAAAGCCATGTCTAAACTAGGGTCAAACTTACCAGATTCAAACCCATTAGCTGCCTGACGACTGACTCCTAATTCCCTGGCGAGGTCAGATTGTGACCATTGGCGCAGTTGTCGAAGTTCTTTCAGTCGGTTTTTCATGACCTGTTAATTCGTTGTCAAGTAATACTTTACATAGTTGCCAACGGGTTTGTCAAGTTGTACTTGACAAACCAGATCGTTTTTAGCTGAGGAAGCGATCGCCTTTATCGGCAAAATTCACCTAATCGCCATTCTAGAAAGGGGATAGAATTGCTAAATATGGATGAAGTGCGATCGCACTTCATTCAACTTTTATTCTTTATCTTCCTCGTCTCTAGAATCATCGCCTTTAAGTTCTGCTTTAAAGCCACGTAAAGTTTTACCTAACGAACTACCTAGTTCGGGAATTTTCTTTGTTCCAAAAATAAAAACTCCGACTATGGCAATTACCCCTAC
>JACCVJ010000043.1 GCA_013698215.1 Tatlockia sp.
GGGGGAACCATTGGATGTAGATATTTACGAACTTAGTCCTGAAGAATTAAGTAAAGTACCTTCTACGCCTGGATCTTTGGAAGCAGCCTTAGAAAGCTTGGAGCATAATCACGACTTTTTAACAGAAAGTGGCGTTTTCTCGGAAGACTTCATTCAAAATTGGATTACTTACAAACTCGATAAAGAAGTCAATCCGATGCGCTTGCGTCCTCACCCCTACGAGTTTTCGCTGTATTACGATTGCTAAAAATAATTTCGGTGTAGAGAAGCATTGCAACGTCTCTACCAAAAATAATTTCGGTGTAGAGACGTTGCATTGCAACGTCTTTACCCAATTGAGCAACGCCATATTCCTTTAACCGCCTAATATTAGGCGGCGTTTTTTAATTCTTCTTTGAGCATTTTTTGATAAACTTTGGGCAAACGTCCAGTTAAAGAATTGTTTTCTATCCCGTAGCCTAAACTTGTCCAAGTTCCCGATAGTAGCTTTTGTACTCTATTTAGTTTGCCTTGCTGTAATAGCTGCGACAAGTCTTCACCCCAAAATTGGCGATCGCTCAACCAAGCATAAACTACCGCATCTTGATACTCTGGCTCAAAGCTATAAGATTTCCAAAACATGATTCCTGGCGGCTGGGGATGGTATAACGCCGCCTTTTCGTACCAAGTGATATTAATCATCTGATAGCGTCCCGCCGCCGTCGAGCAGTCGCCCTTATTCGGGCCAGAAACAATCGTAATACATCGCTCTGGATGGCGGCTCAAGTCGTCAATTTGTCCGCCACCATACAAAATTGAGTAAGGCTTGGGATCGTTTGCCTCACTCGCTGAAATCGTCCGCATCAAGGCTCGAATATAAGGATCGCCCCCTTTCATTTCTAAAGGAGGTAAGTATCCAAGATTGGGATGGAGGCGCGATTTTTTTGGTTGTGGAGGCAAATTAGGCAATAACAAAGTTAACACCATTAAAGCGATGCTAACTGGAATAATTTTTTTTAGAGCGATCGCCGCAGCTTGCTGGCTAAAAGTAGCCTTTGGGAGTGAAAAACGCGCCAATTTGCCATCCTCAAGATTGTAATTAAGCTACACCTGCAAATAGCTGCTCAAAACTCTGTTTTGGTGCTTCTTCCTTCGCCACAATTTCCACGATTTTATTGCGAGCAGCAGATTGCGATAGCGCTTCGACACAGACTTGCGCTACTTTAGTACGAGGAATGCTGCCATCAAACAGCGTATCTGCTGAAGACATGACAACGGCACTATTATTGTCTTCATTTTTCAAACCGCCGGGACGCACAATTGTGTAAACAAGTCCGCTTTTTTGAATATACTCCTCGGCCCGCTTCTTCCACACCAAAATCAGCCAAAATAAATTTAGGGGATGAAATAGCTTAGATGTACATAAAGAAGATACAAACACAAAATGCTCAATTCCTTTAGTTTTAGCCACATCGACCAAATTTTTAGTTCCTTCATAATCCACTTTATAAGGGCTGGAGGGGTCGAAACTTGGTTTAGCACCCGTCGCACACAAAATTACCGTACTATCACCTATAGCCTCGCGCAAAGTCTCTGGTTTTAACACGTCGCCAACTACCAACTGGGCAGAATCTGGCAAAACAGCCTTAGCTTGCTCTAAGTCCCTAACCAAAGCCCGGACAGGAATATTTCGCTCTACTAATTCCTTGACTATCCGCCGCCCAGTTTCGCCTGTTGCCCCTGCTACAAATGCTTTCATCTCAAAATGCCTACACTATAAATAAATTTTCAATCCGTCTATTTCCCTATTGTAGATTTACTGAATAAAACCCTAAAGTTTTTAGAGTTCGTGAAGATGTTAGCTGCGGGTGAAATATTGCCTTCAATTGTGGGAATCCTAAATTTAGAGCCAAGCACAGTCACACAATAATCAAGCTTATGTTGTCACAAAACCACGAATTTCAATCTAGAGAATCCGTTACAGTTTGGGAAGGAGCAATGTCACAAGGGGATGGGGAGGTATTAGCGCCAACGTCAATGCGCTTTTCCGGTCAATTTGCTGAGTGCATGGAAATGTATGCCCCTGCTCCAACGGTGGCGGAATATCTCAATACTCATCAAGAGTGGTTTTGTCGTTGCGCTCAACCCATGAAGGTAGAATCACTCTCTGTCAATGGTTATGCTTTGGCAATTGGGCGCTTTGGCGCTTTTGGTTACGATGTCGAGCCAAAAGTTGGTTTAGAGCTTTTACCCCCCGATAATGGCGTATATCGCATCAAAACGATCGCTATTCCCAGCTATATTCCCCCAGGCTACGATGTAGATTTTAAGGCGGTAATGGAGCTAGTAGAATTTCCCGCCGATAGTCAAGGCAAATTAGTTACAAAAGTAGAGTGGACGCTAGACTTGAACGTTGATGTCCAGTTTCCTAAGTTTATTTATCGTTTACCTAAATCTGTAATTAAGAATACAGGCGATCGCTTGCTTAACCAAATTGTTCGCCAAGTATCCCGCCGTCTAACCGCCAAGGTACAGGCAGATTTTTACAAGTCTTTGGGTTTGCCCTTACCACCCAAATCTAAGTGCCACTAGGATCGAGAAGGGTAAGATTTATCAAGCTAACTAGAGCTTACTGAGAATATTTAAAATAATTTGGATTCCGCTCACAGCTTGCCACGCAAACAAAGCTAAAAGCGCCGAATTTAACACAATATGCGTATATCTTGCCCAATCTTGCCCTTTTTGCATATAGGGTGACAAACTAGCAGAGACAGCAATCATCCCTGTCATCCCTAATCCCGCTAACAAATGTGGGCCGAGAAATAGCTTTTGGTTGTTGATATAGGTAGCGCCCATCCCGATTAACGTACCTACCACCATTAAGCCTAAAAGTATCGAACCGATTTGATAATGTCTGTTGTTAAATTTGCCTTGAATTAGCTCTTTTTTAACATCACCCACTGCATACCTTGTCTGTCGCACTTTTACGCCTAGGTAGAGTGCGTAAACTGAAACTCCTAGCAAAGCAAACATTAAAAGTGGGTGAAAAATATTTAGCCAAGGTTTGATTTCTGTGGGAATTTCCAGACTCATAGTGTTTTAGTGATTATTATGCTTAATAAAACTTAGCATAACTGCTGCAAATAACTTATTTCAACGTTGAACGATTTACTAACGACTTCAATTAAGTTGGCATTCTAACTTCTGGAAGGACAAGTAATTGAATCCTCAAATTTTCACCAACGCCCGACGCACAATTGCTTCTAAGTCTTCAATCATATAAGGCTTGCTGAGATAACCATTACAACCTGCGGCTAATAAGCGATCGCGGTCTTCTTCGCTAGCTAAAGCGGTTACAGCAATTACAGGAATATTCTCTGTAGTTGGGTTGTGTTTCAAATGGCGAACAACCTCTATACCGTTTAAGTCTGGCAGCATTACATCTAACAAAATCAAGTCTGGGTTGTAAGCTTGGGCTATGGTTAAGGCTATTTGCCCGCTAGTTGCAGTAAATAACGAACAATCAAAGACATTTAATACTTCACTCAGTAGCAGCAAATTATCTTCATTGTCATCTACTGCTAAAATTCGTGGTTGTTTAGCAGTGGTTTCTACACTTTTAGCTAAAACTTCCAATTTTTCTCTCCATTCGTAGGAATCTATACAATAGACAAAAGCATTTCTGCCCTAAATCGTCATTGAGGCATTCCCTAAGCGGCGCATTCGGCGCTTGTTTGGACTGGCTCTAACTTGCTAACAGGAAATGTCCAATCACAAAGCTACTTAAGTATCAGTGTTCAATCAATGGTAGCAAAAGATACAATGCTCTCAAATTGAACCGAGTACAGTCCTAATAAACTTAATACTCTTTAACAATAGGTCAAATTTCGGGGAAAAGCTGTAGTTAGGTTGACAAAGTAATGAGTTTTGTTAGGTTTCTGAGTAGGTAAACGGATAAAGAATAGAAGTGAGATCGCCCAAAAGCGTTATTGTAGCGAGAGAATAGAAGAAAATGGGCGATTAATGCGATCGCCTTCGTTGACTAGATGGAGAAAAGTAATGGCGATTTCGTCAATCAATCCCGCTACCGGAGAAACGCTCAAAACCTTCACTGCACTAACAGATAGCGAAATTGAAACTAAACTTCAATTATCAAAGCAAGCTTTTGAAAAAGGACGTAAAACATCTCTAAGCAAACGTGCGGAATGGATGCAGACCGCCGCCGCGCTATTAGAGCAAAATAAAGCTCAATACGCGCAAATTATGACCTTAGAAATGGGTAAACCAATTCAAGGGGCAATTTCGGAAGTTGAAAAATGCGCTGTGGTATGTCGTTACTACGCCGAAAACGCTGCCAAATTTCTCGCTGATGTACCCACCTTTACAGACGCGAGTTATAGTTTTATTCGCTATCAACCCTTGGGAGCAATTTTAGCGGTAATGCCCTGGAATTTTCCCTTTTGGCAAGTATTTCGCTTTGCTGCACCTGCATTAATGGCGGGGAATGTCGGTTTACTCAAACACGCTTCAAACGTGCCTCAGTGCGCCTTAGCTATTGAAGATATTTTTACGCAAGCGGGTTTTCCTCCTGGGGTATTTCAAACTTTGCTAGTAGGCGCTGAGAAAGTTAGCGATTTAATTAACGACGATCGCATTTCTGCCGCAACTTTAACCGGAAGTGAAGCTGCGGGAGCAAGTTTAGCCGCCGCCGCCGGAAAACAAATTAAAAAAGTAGTTTTAGAATTGGGAGGCAGCGATCCGTTTATAGTTTTAGGTAGCGCCGATTTAGAAACCGCCGTAACTACCGCCGTAAAGGCGCGGATGCTCAATAATGGTCAATCTTGCATCGCTGCAAAACGATTTATAGTGGTTGCAGAAATTGCCGATCGATTCGGGCAAAAGTTAGTAGAAAAATTTGCCGCTTTAAAAGTTGGCGATCCCATGCAGCTAGATACAGATTTGGGCCCATTGGCAACGCCGAATATTCTCAAAGACTTAGACTATCAAGTTAGTCAAGCGGTAAAAAACGGCGCAAAGTTGCTGATGGGTGGACAAAAGTTAGATCGCCCTGGAAACTACTACCCAGCAACAATATTAACGGACATTCCCCCCGGAAGCCCCGCAGAAAAAGAAGAATTTTTTGGGCCAGTGGCATTGTTGTTTAAAGTAGCAAATATTGATGAAGCGATTAAGTTAGCCAACGATACGCCCTTTGGCTTGGGTGCTAGTGCGTGGACAAATAATGGCGAAGAGAGCGATCGCTTGATTGACGAACTCGAAGCGGGAGCGGTATTTATCAATAGCATGGTCAAATCTGACGTGCGAATGCCCTTCGGTGGCATCAAAAAGTCAGGTTATGGTCGAGAATTAGGTAGCCAGGGCATTCATGAATTTATGAATATTAAAACTGTTTGGGTAAGCTAAAGTCACAGTTAATTAGGTAAAGGCGCAATGCCTAACCTGAAACAAAGCGCAAATATCCCCTTAGATCAAGTGTGGAGGACGTAAATCGATGAATACAGCAGAATTATTAATTCAGTGTCTAGAAAATGAAGGTGTACGTTACATTTTTGGCTTACCTGGAGAAGAAAACCTGCACGTTTTGGAGGCGATCAAAAAATCTTCCATCCAATTTATCACTACTCGGCACGAACAAGGGGCAGCGTTTATGGCAGACGTTTACGGGCGCTTGACGGGCAAGTCTGGGGTATGTCTGTCTACGTTAGGGCCTGGGGCAACTAATTTAATGACGGGAGTTGCTGACGCGAATTTAGACGGCGCTCCTTTAGTTGCCATTACCGGGCAAGTAGGAACCGATCGGATGCACATTGAGGCGCACCAATATCTTGATTTAGTGGCGATGTTTGCGCCTGTAACTAAGTGGAATAGCCAAATAGTTCGTCCCAGCAATACTCCCGAAATCGTCCGACGGGCTTTTAAGACTTCCCAAAGTGAGAAACCTGGGGCTGTACATATCGATTTACCCGAAAATATTGCCGCTATGCCTGCTGTGGGGAAACCTTTAAATAACAGGGCTTTGCAAAAAACCTATGCGGCTTTTGAAAGTATTGCCGCCGCCGCCGCCGCTATCTCTGAAGCCAACAACCCGCTAATTTTAGTCGGCAACGGGGCGATTAGAGCCAATGCCAGCGATATCTTAACCAAATTTGCCACCGAGTTAAATATTCCTGTAGTTAATACTTTTATGGGTAAGGGGGTGATTCCTTATACTCATCCTTTGGCTTTATGGACGATGGGATTGCAGCAGCGAGACTATATCAATTGCGGGTTTGACAATACAGATTTGGTA
The DNA here is from genome assembly GCA_013698215.1 of Tatlockia sp. Lineage (GTDB taxonomy): Bacteria > Cyanobacteriota > Cyanobacteriia > Cyanobacteriales > Chroococcidiopsidaceae > Aliterella. The sequence continues at coordinate 6,290 of JACCVJ010000043.1, forward strand.
ATTGCGATCGGCTACGACTTAATTGAGTATTCGCCCAAAAATTGGAATCCTAGTGCCAATATTCCAATTATCCATATCAATGCGATATCCGCCGAGATTGACAGTAGTTACGTGCCAATAGTAGAAGTGGTCGGCGATATCTCTGATTCCTTGGAGGAGATTTTAGGGCGATCGCATCGCCAAGGCAAACTTGAACCCTACGCCTTGCAACTACGCACCGCTATTCGGGCAGATTACGAGGAATACGCCAACGATAGCGGGTTTCCGATTAAACCTCAAAAACTAATTTACGATCTGCGTCAGGTAATGGGGCCCGAAGACATTGTAATTTCCGATGTCGGCGCTCATAAAATGTGGCTTGCTCGTCATTATCATTGCGATCGCCCGAATACTTGCCTAATTTCTAATGGCTTTGCAGCGATGGGGATCGCAATTCCTGGCGCAGTAGCAGCAAAAGTCGTTCATCCTAACCGTAAAGTTGTTGCAGCAACCGGAGATGGCGGTTTTATGATGAATTGCCAAGAGTTAGAAACTGCCTTGCGAGTAGGTACGCCCTTTGTAACTTTAATTTTCAATGATGGCGGTTACGGCTTAATTGAGTGGAAGCAGCAAAATCAATTTGGTAGCTCCTCCTATGTCCATTTTGGCAACCCAGATTTTGTCAAATTAGCTGAGAGTATGGGTTTGAAAGGCTATCGCGTAGAATCAGCTACAGATTTTATTCCCATCTTGAAAACTGCTTTAGCCCAAGATGTTCCAGCAGTTATTGATTGTCC
>JACCVJ010000060.1 GCA_013698215.1 Tatlockia sp.
AAAAGTTGCCTCTATATTTAGGCTTCTTTGAGTTTGTCTACAACACTCGAAAACGAGGTAAAGCAATACTTCCAGCTCTTCTGGGATGTCTCCTCAAGTAGATCCCTGGAATCCATTAAGAGCCATAGACATTTAACATAGTGGCTCTTATTTCGTAGTCTTTACAAATGTCGCTAATTTATATGTTTTGCTCAATTAGGTAGCCCAGCTTGTTGAAATATTTGCTGAGGAGTAAGTTCTAAACCCTCTAGAATTGGGTCAGTTGTAATAGATAACTTTGTGTAAGTGCGTGGCGGAGCATCGGGATAAAAAACCGTAACGCTACGCTCCTGGGAATCAATTATCCAAACCCGCAAAACCCCGGCGGTTAAGTAATCAGTGGCTTTTTGGCTTAAAGCTCCAAAAGTTTGCCCCGGGGAAATAATTTCAATTACAAGCTCTGGTGCAACCGGACAAGCTTCGTCTTCTATCCAATCGGCGGTAAGGCGACTGTAGGAAATATAAGTTATGTCTGGGACAGGAACCCAATCTTCGTTGTTACGTTTTAATCGTACCGCCCATTCTGGATATAAATAGCCTCTATTTTCCGCCCAAGCATCCATTAATATTAGCAGAGCTTTTTGAACGCCAGCATGAAATCTTTTAGGCGACATTTTTGGGATTGCTTGACCTTCAATTAATTCATAAGCTACATCACTTACTGATAAGGCAAAAAATTCTTCAAGAGTAAGTTTTCTAGTCGATTGAATCATAATGTCGATGCTGTCAAACAGTTAGGAGTTGCGATCGCCCTAAACGAAATTTAGGTGCAATTGATTTATTACAGTTGCACTGTCGTAATGCGATCGCGCTTGTTAGAGGTTCAATGGGTTTGGGTTTCGACTTGCGAAGATGTTGATTGCTGGGCGTAATCGCGGAAACTCTCTAAACTTTGCTTAAGGCTTGATTCTACCGCTTTGCCTAAAAATAGGTTGTCCATTAGTTTGCCCAAAAGCCCAGGAATTGCATAGGCAATAGAGAGTTTGACAATACTACTATTATGGCGATCGTAAAAGCGAATAGCGCCCCGATTAGGTAAACCATCCACTGATTCCCACTCAATAATTTGGTGAGGAACAATTTTTGTAATCCGCGATAGCCAACTAAATTCTAAACTACCTGTTTTTAGCTTCCAGCGCGATAGTTGAGGATCGTCTGGGAGAACTTTCACCGAATCAATCCATTGCATCCATAAAGGCATTTGCTCTAAATCTGCCCATAGCTGCCAAACTACATCTATAGGAACATCTACTTCAATCTGTACGCTATGTTCTAACCAATCAGCCATCTAGTTTTCCTCTATTATTTTTCAGGATACCGTAGATAATTGCTGAGGATTTTTTATTTCCTCTATACTAGCCAAAATTGCTTTAGCCGCCTGAAGACCAGAAAGCGTAGCACCTTCCATACTATCGATGTAGTCTTGCTGAGTATAGCTCCCTGCCAGGAAGAAATTACTTATGGGTGTTTTTTGCGCTGGACGATACTTGTCCATTCCCGGAGCTTCTCGATACAATGACTGAGCGAGTTTAACTACGCTAAACCAAGTCATATTTAATTCCCGCGATGAGGGAAATAAGGCGTGGACTTGCTTAAGGACGTGCTGGGCAATTTCTTCGTTACTTTGTTTAATAAAAGGATCTCCTGGGGTCAATACCAGTTGCATTAACGAGCCTTTTCCGGGAAGGTAATAGTTGCTAGGGCTAGTTAAAGCCAAATCTGCAAAACAAGAAAAGTCCGCGTCGGCTGTGTATAGTAAATTATCTATCCCTGCGGCATGGTCTAATTGGGTACGGCTTTCAGCATTTTGCAATTCTGTTACCCAACCATCAAATCTTAGTTGGACTGTAGCAACCGGGACAGTATCTAATTTATAAATTTTGTCAAATTGTGACCATTTGCGCCACTGTGGGGGTAGTATTTTCTGGATTCCTGGTACATCGCAAGCAAATAAATAGGCATCAGCTACAACTGTTTCTTCAATTTCGCCTTTAGCAATTACTAGCCCGGTAACTTTTGTCTGTTCACCTTCTTCGGTGTACTGAATTTCTCTAACGCGGCGGCGAGTGTGGATTTTTGCCCCTCTAGCCTCTAAATATTCCACAATTGGCTTCAGCAAATACTCGTGGGGCGAACCTTCTAGCATTCGTAACACTGACGCTTCGCTTTTGGTAGCAAACATCAAGAAAATTGTTAGCATACAACGAGCAGAAATATTTTCGGTATCGATAAAGCCAAGGGCGTAGGCGATAGGGTTCCACATCCGCTTGAGACTGCCATTTCCCCCGCCTTGGCGGCGAAACCAATCAGCAAAGCTAACTTTATCCAAATTGCGGATAGTTTTCATTGCCCCGTCAAAGTCTACCAATCCTCGGACTATGGGGCTAGTACCAAGTGCGATCGCATTCAGGGCTTTATCGAGTAACGATAGCTGGGAAGTAGTAAAAAATGCCTTTAATCCATTGAAGGGCGCACCTGTAAGAAAGCGAAAATCTAATTCGCCAATGTGTCCGCCTTCATTAATAAAACTATGGGTATGTTGCTTTAAGCGCAGGCTTTCTAACGCCCCCACTTTTTTCATCAACTCAAAAAGTTTGTAGTAGTTACCAAAAAAGACGTGCAATCCCATCTCTACATGATTGCCATCCGGGTCTACCCAACTGCCAACTTTGCCGCCCACAAAAGGACGGGATTCAAAAATTTCTACTTCTACGCCCGCATCTACTAATTCTACAGCCGTTGCCAGCCCAGCCAGTCCCGCCCCGACGATCGCCACACGCATCTAGTATTTAATCCTT